>JAAYKZ010000477.1 GCA_012522165.1 Clostridiales bacterium | reverse complement strand
AAGATATAAATTTAGATTTATCTAATCCTGACCTTGCTAATGAAAGTAGCAAAAATAAAATACTTTTTGCTATCATGGTAATAGTTAGTCTAGCAGGATTTATGTTAATCCTTTTTGCTATTGTAATTTTTATTTGGTTCTATTCAACAAAAATTGCACCTAAGAAATATAAAGATAACGAAAAACTCATGTTTTACTATAATCAAATTCTTTGGCTGCTTGGCCTATATAGCTTTCCTCCACTAGCCGGGGAAACACCTTACGCCTATGCAAATAGAGTAGATGCATGGTTAATTAATCAGAATACCAACATGACAGAAGTTACTCAGATACTGGTAGAGTATCAATATGCCTCTATAGAACCAGACCAAGAACAAGTTAAGACTGTGGAAAATCTATATAAGGACATGGAGCGAGACATTATTGAAATTATAGGGATTCATGTTTTCCTATTTAAATTCATCAAAAAAATCCTCTCACCTTCCTAGCGTGAGAGGATTTTCTTTATCTATAGAAAGCATGATTTCCTATAGTAGTGACGTATTGTCTGTTTTTAACAATCCAGGTTCCAGCAGCCTTTTTAGGATTGAAAAAGTATAGTGCATCTCCAACTGGTTTGCTTCCAAAGTAAGCCTCTTCTGCTGCTTTTAAGGATTCTGAACTTGGATTATTGTATATGGTTCCATCTTGTACAGGACTAAATTGAGGTATTCCTTGAAAATATTCAAAAATTACGCCATAGATGGTATTTGGAAACTGATTGGAATTAACTCTATTCATTACAACATTACCTACAGCTACTTTTCCAATATAGGGTTCTCCCTCAGCTTCTGCGTGTATTATTCTTCCCAGCCAGAAAATGTCATCCCTTTGCTTAGCTGTAAGAGTGCTTCTACTTGTAGTTGACTTAGCAGCAGCATTACTATCGAATAAGGCCTTCTGAGTCTGGGGCCCTGCTATACCGTCGATCCTAAGTCCATGATCTATCTGAAAAGCAATAACTGCATTTTCCGTTATATGTCCATAGTATCCGGTAGCAGTACCTCTGAAATATCCCCTTGCTTTTAGAGCATTTTGGAGATCTCTTACCCTTTCATTACGCATTCCAAAGTACAAGAGACCAGTATACCCACTAGAACTTCCTTCGTATAGCGCTTTTTGGGTCTGTTGACCTGCAATTCCATCTACAGCAAGGCCATAATCCCTTTGAAAACTAATGACTGCATCCCTAGTTATGGTTCCATAATAACCTGTAACATTAGGATAGGTGAAATAGCCTTTGTTTTTTAAAGCCTGCTGTAAGCGAGAAACTGCCTGCCCCCTACTTCCTACCTTTAGCAATGGATAGGATGCAGCTTGAACTTCAGTAGTGGGTGTTACCACAAAGCCTACCATCAATATAATAGTAACTACCATAGCTATCATAGTAGTTACCTTTTTCTTTTGCCCCACAAAAATCCCCCTTTATTATGTATTATGTAAAGTTGTCATAATACATTATATGGGGGAGTCAGTTTCCGGTCAAACTGGCTAAATTGGGGACTTAAGGTTTGTTACAAAATTATGACACAATTATTACGTAGGCTTAACAAAAAACTAACTATTTCATATCCATACCATATTTGTCCATAAATGCCTTTGCTGCGCCTACCATTCCTGCATCATTGCCTAGCTGGGCTGCCATAATCTCAATATCTACAACAAAGGCCGGCATAGATCTCTTAAACACTTCCTTTTTTATAGGTTCAATTATCCTATCCTTTTACATTGAACCCCCTCCGCCTATAATAACAGCTTCAGGATTTAGTATATGAAGCAGGGAAACAATACCTATAGGATTATATTTAATAAACTCCTTTATACATTCTAGGGCTAATTGATCTTCCATATATATTCAATAGCTAGATTAAACTTATCAAATTACAAAACCGGGTATCTTATGATACCCGGTTAGCTAGTTTTTATTATTCATTTTCCTTTTTTGCTTCTTCAATTATCTTGGCACTGATATTTGCAGGTACTTCTTCATATCGTACAAAGCTTAGTTTAAAAGTTCCTCGTGCTTGTGTCATAGATCGAAGATCTGTAGCGTATTTGAACATTTCAGCCTGGGGGACTTCCGCTTCGATGCACTGCAAACCACTACCTATGGGATTCATACCTAAGATCCTGCCTCTTCTGCGGTTTAGATCTCCAATTATGTCACCCATGTATTCTTCGTTAACTATCACTTCTGCCTTCATAATAGGCTCTAAGAGTACAGGATCGGCATCAACTAATTTTCTATAGGCTAAATTGGCTGCCGTCTTAAAGGCTATTTCAGATGAGTCTACACTATGGTATGATCCATCATACAATGTAGCCCTTATACCATACATAGGATAGCCAGCCAAAACACCTTTAACTAGGGACTCCTGTAATCCTTTTTCAACAGCTGGGATATATTGTCTTGGTACCACACCGCCTACAATTTTATCTACAAACTCAAGTTGTTTTTCAGTATCTCCTAGGGGTTCGAATTCAATCCATACATGTCCATAGTGTCCATGGCCTCCGCTTTGCTTTTTATGCCTACCTTCGGCCTTGATAGGCTTGCGGATAGTCTCTCTGTAAGCTACTTTAGGTTCTCTAAACATAACTCCTACGCCAAATTTGCTCTTTAATCGGCTAGCTACTACATCTAGCTGCATTTCTCCAATACCACTTATCAATGTTTCATTGGTTTCAGAATTGGTTTCTATCCTAAATGTAGGATCCTCTTCAGATAACCTATTAAGTCCTGCAAATACCTTATCCTCTTCTCCCTCTTTTTCTGCTTGAATTGCCATAGAGATAGCAGGCTCAGGGAATTCGATACCTTTATAAACTATAGGTGAAGAAGGATCACATAAAGTATCACCAGTTTCAGTTTGTTGAAGCTTTGCGAAGGCTCCAAAATCACCAACAGTTAGCTTGTTTACCTGAGTCTGTTTCTTGCCCTTTAAGGTATATAATGCTGTGGTTTTTTCATTATAATCTTTATTTGCGTTATAAACAGTGGCACCGCTTTCTAACTCTCCAGACATTACCTTAAATATAGAAAGCTTACCTATGAATGGATCAACGATGGTTTTAAATACTAGAGCTGAAAAAGGTTCTGATACTTTCATCTCTCTACGACTTGTTTCCCCTGTTTTCGGATTTGTTCCCTTGAAGGATGGTCTATCACATGGGGAAGGTAAGTAGTTAACAATTTCATCCATCAAGGTTTTAATACCTACATTGTTTAGAGCTGAACCACATAATATAGGAACAATGTCTCCTTCTAAAACACCATAGCGAATTGCATTAGTTAGTTCTTCTTCGGTTATTTCCTCTCCCTCAAAATATTTCTCCATTAATTCCTCACTTGTTTCAACAGCTGCTTCTATAAGCATAGTACGAATAGGCTCTACTTCATCTATCATATCATCAGGAATTGGGACATCCTTGGTTTCTTTACCGTCAAATATTTTAGCTTCCATCCTTAATACATCAACAATTCCTTTAAATGCTCCTCCTTCCATGATAGGTATCTGGAAAGGAGCTATGGATGTACCATACTTGTCCTTCAATTGATCTAAAACCTTTGAAAAATTAGCATTTTCACGATCCATTTGGTTAACAAATATCATTCTTGGTATGACATGACTTTCACAATAATCCCAAGCCTTCTCTGTACCTACCATCAGGCCTGAAACCGCTCCCACTACGAGAACAGCACTATCTACTACCCTTAGAGCACCCATCATCTCCCCAACAAAGTCAAAATATCCTGGAACGTCAACAACATTTATTTTATGATCATTCCATATCATTGGGGCTATTGCGGAACTAATTGAAACCTGTCTTTTAATCTCCTCGGGATCATAATCGGTAGTGGTGGTCCCGTCTTCGACACGACCAAAGCGATCTGTGCCACCAGAATTGAATAACATGGCCTCAGTTAAGGTAGTCTTGCCTTCACCACCATGGCCAACGATGGCAATGTTGCGGATTTTTTTAGTCTCAAAATTCTTCATGCATAATCCCCCTTTTATTGATATACAATATCACTGTTTTAGGAAAAGCGATAGTTCATATATGACAGTTAACAATTAGATTTATGTTAACAGATCAATCAAGGGTCAATTACTTTTGGACTTAATTGTTTATTACAAAAAATCAGAAATTATGTCTTTTATTGTACCATATATTTCTCCTTTACGCACTAATGTTTTAATATAATTTGCTATTTTTTATTAGCATTCTAATTTTTTCCATCTAGCTCCTTATATATCTTGACTTTTTAATATATAGGGTATAAAATCAACTAAAAATAAACCTTAATAATATTCTAACTTTTCATAAGGAGCTAATATTCCATGGAGCTAATAACCATTAATTTAGATTTACCCCAAGATTCCTATGCTATTCATATTAGCCATGATTGGCAGGGTTTAGAATCTGCCATAAGAACTTATTTAGGCAATAAAGTTATGCTGGTCACCGATGAAAATGTCAAGGAATTATTTGTCCATAATGTTACAAGTATTATTTCTTCCATGGGATGTGAAACTACTCTAGCCATAATACAGGCGGGAGAAAATAGCAAAAGCCTTGGTACAGCAGAATCCCTATATACTCAAGCTCTAAATGCTAAACTTGATAGATCTTCTTCCATTATAGCCCTAGGTGGTGGAGTAGTTGGTGACTTGGCTGGTTTTGTTGCTTCTACTTATATGCGGGGCATAAATTTTATACAAATACCAACCACTTTATTGGCCCAAGTGGACAGCAGCGTAGGAGGAAAGGTGGCTGTCAATCACCCATTAGCTAAAAATATTATAGGCAGTTTTTATCAGCCAAAATCAGTTTATATCAACATAAATACACTTAGTACTCTTCCAGATAGACAATTCTCTACGGGTATGGCTGAGCTTATAAAGTATGGCTTTATATGGGATAAGGAGTTTCTAGTATGGCTAGAGAATAACATAGAAAGACTAATGAAAAAAGAAAAAGATGCTCTAGCCTATGCAATACAACGCTGCTGCACTATAAAAGCTGAAATAGTAGGTCAGGATGAAAAAGAAAAAGGTTTAAGGGCAATCTTAAACTTTGGCCACACTGTAGGACATGGTCTGGAGTCCATAACAGGCTATAGTCAATTCACCCATGGTGAAGCTGTTGCTCTAGGAATGATCTATGAATCCTTAATCGCTTTACATATGGGGCTAGTGGATCAATCCCTAGTTAACCTACTTATTGACCTCTTAAAAGCAGCAAAACTGCCTACAAAAATTGCGGGAATTGATGTTGAATCCTTGATTCAAGCAATGAGTCTTGATAAAAAGAATAAATCCGGCTCTATAGTATTTATTCTGCCTACTGACTACGGCAAAGTAGATATTTTTAATGATGTTGATCAAAAGCTTATCTATAAGGTATTCAAATAATATTTTGTCTATATATTGAGGAGGAATTGAAATGGTAAAGCAAAGAAATACCATCAACAACTTAAGCCCCTACATACCGGGAAAACCCATTGACGAGGTTAAAAGGGAGTTGGGAATTGAAAGGGTAATTAAACTTGCTTCCAATGAAAACCCCTTAGGTAATTCTCCAGCAGCTACCAAGGCAGTTCAAGAATGGGCTAACAATATGGCCATCTATCCCGATGGAAACGGTACCAGCCTCAAACAAGCTTTATCTGACAAACTGGGAGTAACTCCAGATCAAATACTTTTGGGTGCAGGTACCGATCAAATACTAGAAATAATCGCCCAAACATATATTAATCCTGGTGATAACGCTATTATGGGAGATCCTTCCTTCCCCCGCTATAGCTCTGTTGTTAAGGTTATGGATGGACAATCCATTGAAGTACCCTTGACAGAGGATTACCGTATGGATCTAAATGCCTTTTTAGAAAAAATAAATGATAGGACTAAGATTATTTGGCTATGTAATCCTAATAATCCTACAGGGACTATTATTTCAGCACAGGAGCAGATAGATTTTATCAAAAGGGTTCCGAAGGATGTACTAGTTGTTTTGGATGAGGCCTATTATGAATATGCCAGGGGTGGAGATTATCCTGAAAGTCTGGATCTTTTAGATGAATTTGATAATATCATAATACTTCTTACCTTTTCCAAAGCCTATGGTATGGCTGGACTTAGAATCGGGTATGCCATATCCAACAAAGATATAATAGGTTACCTAAATCGTGTACGAGGGCCCTTTAATACCAATACCGGAGCACAAGTAGCTGCAATAGCTGCCCTAGAAGATCAGGAGTTTATTGAAAAGAGTGTACAAAGTAATAATCAAGGAAAAGAATATCTATATTCTGCTTTTGAGGAGATGGGATTAGAATATATTCCTACCCATGCAAACTTTTTAATGGTAAAGATTAATATCTCCAGCTCTGAAGTCTTTAAAGCATTACTTAAAAAAGGAGTCATAATTAGGTCGGCAGATATATATGGAATGGATGATTGGATAAGGGTAACTATAGGTACCTGCGAAGAAAATGAAATCTTTGTTAAAGCATTAAAAGAAGTAATTAATGACTTGCAAAGTTAAATATTTCTAGTATAATAAAATGTTAATCTTTAGAATAATGAAGTATGGTAGTAAGGTAGACTAAATTTAGGTAGAAAATAATGTTAAGGAATGGAGAATAGTAGTATGGTTATTGTAATGAAATCTAAAGCAACTCAAGATCAAATCAATAATGTTGAAAAACTTCTCAAAGACTTAGGTTTAGGCGTTCATATCTCAGTTGGTTCAGAAAGGACTATTATAGGAGTAATAGGCGACAAACGAAAACTAGCTAATACCCCTCTAGAGATCATGCCTGGAGTGGAACGTTTGGTTCCCATAGTAGAGCCCTTTAAGCTTGTGGGCAAGACCTTTAAGCCAGAATCATCAATTATAAATATAAAAGGTATAGAAGTGGGAGGACGCTCCCTGGCTATTATTGCAGGGCCTTGTGCTGTAGAAAGTGAAGAGCAGATTATGGAAACTGCTATTTTTCTCAAAAGCCAAGGTGTTCAATTCCTACGTGGTGGAGCTTATAAACCTCGTACTTCCCCCTACTCTTTCCAAGGCTTAGGCGAAGAAGGTCTAAAACTTTTAGCCCAGGTCCGCAAGGAAACGGGATTGCTCATAGTTTCAGAAGTAGTAAGCCATGATTCCCTAGAAAAAGCTATGGAATATGTAGATGTTGTTCAAATCGGTGCAAGAAACATGCAAAATTTTGATTTGCTTCAACGTGTAGGAAGATCAAAAATGCCAGTTATACTTAAAAGGGGACTTTCCTCAAATATTGAAGAATGGCTAAATGCAGCAGAATATATTATGAGCGAAGGAAATTATAACATAATATTATGTGAACGGGGTATTCGTACCTTTGAAACTCACACCCGCAATACCCTTGACCTAAGCAGTGTGCCTATCATAAAAGAAACTAGTCACTTACCTATAATCGTTGATCCTAGCCACGGCACAGGTAAATGGAACCTAGTTACCCCCATGGCGAGAGCAGGAATTGCTGCAGGTGCTGATGGATTAATGATAGAAGTTCATCCAAATCCCCAAGTTGCCCTTTCCGATGGAAATCAATCTTTGAATTTCCAAAGCTTTTCTACACTTATGGATGAGATACGAAAGATAGCACCTATTCTAAAAAGGGAGTTACCAATATGATTTTTTCTAGGATTTGCATTGTAGGTTTAGGGTTAATTGGGGGATCCCTTACCAAAGCTATTAAAAGGAAACATCCAGATTGTTTTATTGTTGCTATTGATTCCAATAAGGAAAGTCTAGAGGCAGCCTTAGAAGATAAGGTTGCCGATTATGTAACGGGAAATCTGGCTGAAGGTGTCAAGGGTGCTGACTTAGTTTTTCTATGTACACCTATCCATACCATGACCTCTATTATAAAAGAGGTCATGCCTTT
>JAAYKZ010000052.1 GCA_012522165.1 Clostridiales bacterium | reverse complement strand
TTTTGAACATTGGACAACGGGACCGCAACCTAGTGATATAAGGGTTGATGAGTCTGGAATAGCTCACGAAGGAATTTCTAGTATGTCTTTTAATTCGCTACCAACTGATGAAGTTCAATTTAAATCTCAGCGTGTATTTCAAAATGTGGCTGTAGAGCCTGGCTGTTTCTTAGTTCTTAGCTACGCCACAAATTTTCTACAAGCTGGTGTTGACTTTGACGAACTTTCCTTTAGAGCCAGAGTTTATTACAATGGAGCAAGGCCAACAGATATAATTAATATTGAAACTCGATATGCTAGCGCTATTTTGGCTGGTACGGGATTTGATTTTCATCAAAAGGTATCTGATGTTCCTGTATCTGAAGGAAACACTACCCTTACGGTAGAGTTTCAAATTAGAATAAGAGATAGAGCTGGCGTCACAGGTGATGACCTAACTGTCTTTCTTCTCGATAGTGTGTCCCTTAGACCTTTTCTTTAAAAGAAAAATTACAAGAAAAAGATATAAGCCTATCTAGCAATTTGCTAAATAGGCTTTTTGTAAATTATCTTTCAACACCACAATAGGGGCATTTAGTTTCCGTGGACATATACTGACGAGTGCAATTTCTACAAAATACAATTCCTTTACTGGCTCGCTTGTCAGTGTTTGAGTTTGTATTATCTGACTGATTATCCTTAGGTATTGGCCTCTGCTTAAGCCGATTTAATATAAATATAAGTACAAGAAAATTTGCAAAAAGCAATATGGCGATAACTCCCAACAAAACTAATATAACTATATTGTCCATTCTTTCATCATCTCCATACTATTATTTATTCCGTACGGCTATACAGTATTGAGATAGATAGCCGTACGGATTACAACAGTTGGCTAAGCTTCTACAGTTTTTTTCTTTTTACTCAAGATTATCGATACTGCTATACCGCCCAGCACTAAACCAACACCAGATAAGGAGCCTACAAACAGAGGTTTGTTTGTATACCAACGAATAAACAGATTGGTTGTTACATAGAAGTCTTTTACTTCTTTCACAAGCTGGTTTCCAGCTGCATCAGTTGCAGTAATCTTAACTTTCTGAGGGGAGTTAGAGCTGGTTATCTCAAATGTATAGTCGTCTCCATCCACCTCATATTCTACTGGCTTATCGTTGAGAAGAATTATTGCATCTTCAAGAACAAGATTATCGTAAATAGATACCGTTACCGTCTTTGACTCAACTGCATATGTCTTCCCATCCTCAAAATCAATAGGCACAATAATTGGTTCAGTTTTATCAACTCCAAATGAAATCTCTGCTTTCTTGCTCTCGTCGATGTTTTCGTTGATATTTCCTGCAGCGTCCTCTGAATAGAGAGTTACATTATATTTACCATCTCCAGCAAAGAGAGATTTATGGATAACGTACTCGTACTCACTCCATTCACCGTCACCTCCGGTTTTGTTAATAATATAGTCTGTTCCTTCAGTCAGATCAGTAGTCATATCATTTTTGGTTAATTTTATATTAATACTGTCATGTTTTAGACTGTCAACATTTATCTCTGTTACTATGACGTCAATCTCATCCCTAATATATTTGCCTTCAATAGCTT
>JAAYKZ010000476.1 GCA_012522165.1 Clostridiales bacterium | reverse complement strand
TTAACAGGCCAGCAACGCTATAAATCTTTGTAATTTCAAGAGCTTCGTTATAGGTTAAGTCAGGAAGAATTGTTGGGATTCTCTTAGCCAACATAGTTTTACCTGAGCCTGGCGGCCCAATCATAATAACATTATGCCCACCGGCAGCTGCTATTTCCAGAGCTCTTTTTACACTTTCTTGCCCTTTTACATCGCTAAAATCTTCTGTAAATGAAGCCTCAAAATTCAAATCTGCATTGACGGGTCTAGTATATGGTGTTAGGCTAGATTCTCCTCTCAGACATGATACGAGCTCTTTCAAGGTATGAAATGGATATATGTTTATTCCAGAAACATTTGCAGCTTCCTCTACGTTTGAGTAAGGAAGGATTACATCTTTATGTTTATCTTTTATGGACAACAGTATAGGAAGGACACCTTTTACTGGCCTTAATGTACCATCTAAAGATAATTCTCCCAAAAATAGAGGATCAAAATTATCGAGTTTAGGTTTTTGCTCGGTTGCCTTTAGAATACCGATTGCTATAGCTAGATCAAAAGCTGAACCTTCTTTTTTTGTATTGGCTGGAGCCATATTCACAGTAATGCGCTTAATAGGAAACTCGAAACCACTATTTTTTATAGCTGCTCTTACCCTTTCTTTGGCTTCACGTACTGAGAGATCAGGCAATCCAACTATGTCAAAAACCGGAAGGCCATTTGATATATCCACTTCCACATCAACAATATAACCTTCAATACCAAAAATGCCACCACTTTTAATCTTTGCTAGCATTTTTTCCTCCTTTGGTATTCATTTTGCGATGCCTTAATCATACTTATTTTATCTTTATTCTACAATAGTCTAGAATTTCCTGCTAAAGAATTAATAAGCTTATCTTCCTTGACAATAAAAACATTTTTCCGTATTATAAGATTATTCTACTTCCGCTAAAAATTGGAGGCATACACTATGAACTATTACTTTACCAAAAAGACTAATTTTTATGGTAATTCTACTCCTAGAGAACTTGTTGAAAAATACGGTAGTCCTTTATATGTATACAATGAGTCTATTTTAAGACAGCGATGTCAAGAAATGGTCTCTTTTGTTTCGTATCCCAATTTTACTGTAAACTATTCCTGTAAAGCCAATACTAATTTAGAGTTACTTAGGATTATACATGAGGAAGGTCTGCATGCAGATGCTATATCTCCAGGAGAGGTTCATGTACTGTTAAAAGCAGGATATAAGTCTAATGAGATTTTTTATATAAGCAATAATATTTCAAAAGAAGAGATGCTATATGTTATAAAGCAGGGAATCCTCATTAGTGTAGATTCTCTCTCACAACTAAAGCAGTTTGGAGAGATAAATCCTGGTGGTCGTGTAGCGGTTAGATTAAATCCTGGTATTGGAGTAGGGCACCATAAAAAGGTTATAACTGCCGGTGAAGACACAAAGTTTGGTATAAATTTAGAATATATACCTCAAGTTAAAGATATAGCTAAAGAATACAATTTAAATATTGTTGGAGTTAATCAGCATTTAGGTTCCTTGTTTATGGATGGAGACATCTTTATTGAAGGCGCTAAGTTATTATTATCAGCTGCTAAGGAATTTTCCAATCTTGAGTTTATTGATATTGGTGGAGGTTTTGGTATTCCCTATCATAAGCAGGATAATGAACCTAGACTAGAGCTAAAAGAATTTGGTAAAAAACTTTCCAAAGTATTAGAAAAATGGGCTGAAAGCTATGGAAAGAAAGTAGAGTTTAAGATTGAACCAGGGCGTTATATTGTTGCCGAATGTGCTGTAGTTTTAGGAACAGTACATGCTAAGAAGCAAAATAACCAAACAATATATATAGGTACAGATATAGGATTTAATGTTTTGGCTAGACCCATGTTATATGGTTCTCATCATGATATTGAAGTCTATAAAAATATACCTGACAATAACAGTAGCTCTTTGGAGAAAGTTACTGTGGTGGGAAACATCTGTGAAAGTGGAGACATAATTGCTCAAGATCGACTTCTTCCCAAAATTGAAGTAGGAGATATTCTGGGTGTTATGGATGCTGGTGCCTATGGATATTCTATGTCCTCCAATTATAATAATCGTCTTAGGCCAGCTGAGGTATTGGTAAAATGCGATGGCAGTCATGTTCTTATTAGGCGTAGAGAAACATTAGATGATTTATTGAGAAATTTTATACTATAACTCTATAATTGTGATATACTGATTAAAAAATGGTTTGCATTACCTTTATTGTGGGTATAATAGTAAAAAATGTAATGTTAATATATTTTAAGGAGGCAAATATGGAGCCCATTATAATAACCGATTCTTGCAGTGATCTTTCTTTGGAGTATGTAAAAAAACGCGATCTCCCTATAATAAGTTTTACTTACAATTTTATGGGTAAGGATCTAAAGGATGATCTCGGTCAAACCTTATCTTATTCTGAATTCTATAATAGAGTTAGGCAAGGTGAAATGGCAACAACTTCCCAGGTTAATTCTCAAACCTATATGGATTTTTTTAGAAACTTTTTGGAAGAAGGCAAATCAATAATCTATATGTGCTTTTCATCTGCCTTAAGCGGTAGTTATAATAGTGCATTATTAGCTCGTGAAATGTTATTAGAAGAATACCCAGAAGCAGTAATAAGTATCATTGATACCCGTAGCGCATCAATGGGACAAGGACTTTTGGTACACCATGCTTTAGATCTTCGTGATAAGGGCTGGGATCACCAACAAATTGTTCAGTGGGTTGAGAATAACAAATTGAGGTTAGCCCATTGGTTTACTGTTGACGATTTAGAACATTTAAAAAGAGGTGGTAGACTTTCTGGAGCTGCTGCCTTTGTGGGTAGTATACTAAATATTAAGCCAGTTCTTCATGTGGATAATGAAGGCAGATTAGTTCCTGTTGAAAAGGTAAAAGGGAGAAAAAAAGCTCTAAAAACTCTCTTTGAAAAAATGGAACAAACTGCAACAAACCCTGCAGAACAAACTGTGTTTATTAGCCATGGTGATTCTATAGATGATGCAAATTACCTAGCTGATATGATTAGAGAAAAATTGGGGGTAAAGGAAATTATAGTGAATCCTATTGGGCCTGTTATTGGTGCCCATGCTGGTCCTGGTACCATTGCTTTGTTCTTTTTAGCCAGTCACAGATAAAGAAAGTATTAAAAAGCTAGCAAATTTATTGATATAATTTGCTAGCTTTTCTTTTTATTCTTGTCTATTTATTGATTATAGACTTTCAGCGAATTTCTTTCCAAATTCTCTGCATCGTTCAAGAGCTGATTCGTCCGGATTCCACATTTCCCTAATTCCATCACTTACAAGTTCAAAACCAGCATTTTCTAAGTGTTCATTTAATATCTTCAATGATTCTCCACTCCAGCCATAGCATCCGAAGGCAGCTGCTTTCTTGTTTTTAAATCTTAGCCCCTTTATTAAATCTACTATAGCAGCCATAGAGGTTAGAATACTGCCATTTACCGTTGGAGAACCTAATATAATAGCCTTTGACTTGAAAATTTCTGTTATAACATCATTCTTGTCGGTTATGGAGGCGTTATAAAGCTTTATGTTAACTTTATCATCAACTTTTTTAATTCCTTCTGCTATTGCATCTGCCATTCGTCTAGTGCCTTGCCACATAGTATCGTAAATGATGGATATCTGATCCTCTTGGTATGCTTGTGCCCATTTTTTATATAACTCTACAATCTGGAGAGGATGTTTTCTCCAGATAATTCCATGACTTGGACAAATCATGTCAATGGGCAATTCCATCTTTATAAGTTCATCAATCTTCCTCTCTACTAGAGCACTAAAGGGATTTAAAATATTTGCATAGTATTTTATTGCTTCACTATAGAGTTCGTCTGGATTCACTAGATCGTTATACATATACTCTGAAGCATAATGCTGACCAAAAGCATCGTTACTAAATAGAATATTGTCATTAGTCATATATGTAAACATGCTGTCTGGCCAATGCAACATTCTAGCTTCAACAAAAATGAGGTCATTGGATCCAATATTTAAGGTATCTCCAGTTTTTACAGGCA
>JAAYKZ010000475.1 GCA_012522165.1 Clostridiales bacterium | reverse complement strand
GGCAAGATTGTAACCTTAAAAGAACTTTTACCCCATGATTGGCGAGAAAGCCAGTTAATTAGAAAGAATAATGAAATTTAAATAAATAACCTAGGGAGGATGATACAAATGAAGGTTATGGTGTTTTTGGCTAATGGATTTGAGGAAGTGGAAGCCTTAACAGTAGTAGATTATTTAAGGAGAATGGATATAGAAGTTGATACAGTATCCATTACTCAAGACAAGCAAGTAAATGGATCTCATGACATTCCTGTATTAGCTGATAAGACTATAGGCGAAATTGATAAGGTGGATTCCTATGACGGAGTTGTTATTCCTGGAGGAATGCCTGGTGCTACAAATCTTAGGGATAACCCAAAAGTGCTAGAAATTGTAAAGGAAATGGACAAAAACGCAAAACTTGCGGCTGCTATATGTGCCGGACCTATAGTTCTAGAAAAAGCTGGTGTTATAGAGGGTAGGAAGGTTACCTCCTATCCAGGATTTGAAGATCAGCTAAGCGGTGTATATCAGGAAGAAAACGTGGTTAGGGATCAAAATATTATTACAGCAAGAGGTCCTGCATTAGCTGTAGACTTTGCTATAGAGATAGTGAAATATCTTCTGGGGCAAGAAAAAGCCGATGAATTAAAGAAAGGAATACTGTACAAAGGCTAAAAAGGTGGTGGCCCTTATAAAGTTTCATAAGGATATTTTCTATGATATAAAGGATAAGAAAATAATAGAGATGATGGAGTCCATACCCAGGGAGAATTTTATCCCTGACAAATATAAGGACAGTGCGTATGTAGATAGTGCCCTGCCAATAGGGTTTGGCCAGACCATATCCCAGCCATCACTAGTAGCCTATATGACCCAGCTCCTTGAACTAACGGGAGAAGAAAAAGTACTGGAGATAGGTACTGGTTCGGGATATCAGACAGCATTGCTGGCTAAATTGGCCAAAGAGGTGTATACAATTGAAATAGTTGAAGGGTTATATAAAAGAGCAAAGGGAACTTTAAAGGAATTAGGAATAAAGAATGTTAAATATAAGCTGGGCAGCGGATATGAAGGATGGGACGAGTATGCTCCTTTTGATAGAATTATAGTAACAGCTGCCCCGCCCCAAATTCCTTCTAAATTATTAGAGCAGCTTAAAATAGATGGACGAATGGTGGTGCCTGTAGGAGCACAACATGAAACTCAGGTTCTTAAGTTGATAACAAAAACTGAAGATAGTTTTATTGAGAAAAACACCCATTATGTAAGATTTGTACCCATGGTAGAACAAGTTCATTTTTTAAAGTGATAAGAAAAAACTCTATAATAACAAGTATTTAAATATTTCATATGATATAATCTATAGTAATTTATATATATAAAATTTTCTATGGAAAGGAGGAGAAACATGGCAACATCCGTAAGAGTTCCAGTAAAAAAGGAAATATGGTTTTGGGCTATAAAGGAATCTCAAAGAGATCTAAATGAAATTTTGGCTAGATTCCCTAAAATGGATAAATGGATTAATCAAGAAGAAAATCCTACATTCAATCAACTGGAAAAGGTAGCTAAGTTTTTGAGAGTACCCTTCGGATACATGTTTCTAGACAAACCTCCTAAAGAAAATGTCATGGAAACTGAATTTCGCACTATAAACAATAAATTGCCTGATGTTAGCAAAAATTTAAAAGACACAATTATGGAAATGGATCGCAGGCGAAATTGGATGAGTGATTACAGGAAAAGCTTAGGATGGGATAAGCTAGATATAATTATAGATTTTAGCAAGCATAAAAGTCAAAATATAATAGACAATGCTGTTCTGGCAAAAAAATTATTAGGTCTAGATGATAATTGGTATAAATCTATTAAAACTCTTGATGAGGCATACAGGATTCTCAGAAATAAACTTGAGAATGCAGGGATCTTGGTAATGCAGAATGGCGTTGTCGGAATGAATAATTATAGGAAGCTAGATATTAAAGAATTTAGAGCTTTTGTGTTATATGATGATGTTGCGCCATTAATATTTATAAATAGTAGAGACTCTAAGGCTGGGAAGATTTTTTCTTTAATTCATGAGTATATACACGTATTATTTGAGCAGGAGGATGTGTTTTCTGATAGAGATATAGATGACCTGCAAGGATATGAAAGACGTATAAACAGTATAACAGCAGAATTTTTAATGCCTCAAGAACATATAAGCCGGTTTTGGCAAAAAGATAAGAACATATTGGACCAGTTAAACGAATTAAGTAAGGATTTTAAAGTAAGTAGATTAGCTTTAGCAATAAAACTTAAAGATATGAATCTAGTAGATAGCGAAATTGTGGAACAAGTAAAAAGAGAGTCTATTCAAAACTTAGACTCCAATGAGACCAGCTCTTATGGTGGGAATTTTTATACAACATTAAAAACAAGAATAAGTCCAACATTTGCAAAAGCAGTAATTAGAAATGCGGAAGCAGGCGAAATTAGCTATACTTATGCTTTTAGATTACTAGGCGGGATAAAAGGGAAAACCTACGAACAACTAAAAGAGAGTTTGCTGTATTATGAATAAAAAATATGCATTAGATGCCAATATCTTGATAAGTTGTAATAGGAG
>JAAYKZ010000474.1 GCA_012522165.1 Clostridiales bacterium | reverse complement strand
TTATGCTGATGCATTAATTAGAGCTGTTACATATACTGGCTTGTTCTTAACTAGAGGGCGAGGAGTTTATACAAAACTATATATACCTGAACATTCTAAAACTAAAGTTAAATTACTACAGGACAAGCATAAATTTATATATAATGATGAACAAGATTTAGATTTATACATGAAATATTTTGGTGACCCTTATAACATTGTGTTACCTTGGGATAATCCAGAAGATAGAAAAATAATAGTGGAGAATAAGCTTAAAGATTATAAGAATATTATTAAAGAAGCTGTAAAAATTGATAAAGAGCTTGAAATTAAAGATTTCTCTGAAGTTGAAGAATTGATAAGAACAGAAGATTATAAAAAGCTTGTAGTTGCAGATGAAAAACTATCAAACAGCTTATTAAGTATAAATGAAAGAATTTTTATAGTTTCTACTTCAAAAACACCAGAGGCTAGAGAAGAAATAATTGAAAAATTTGAAGATATCAATGATGGTAATGAAGATATGGCAGCATTATGGTTAGAGGTAAACACATGGAAGTCTCTAGTTGCAATTAATGGAAAACATAAAGTTAAAAGGAATTTTAAACTTGAAGAAGATTTAACTCCTAGAAGCTTTGCCCCTGGAATTGGGAATACTCCTGATATGGAAGTATATGTCAATGGGTACGTGCTAATCCCAGAAGTTTCTCTTATGTCTGGAGTTAAACAATGGGAACATGAAGGTTCATCTGTGATAGACCATGTTCTTAGCTTTATTGAAAAATATGAAGATAAAGATGTCTATGGAATTTTTATCTCTAAATCCATGAATGTAAGAACTATATGGCAGTTTTTCATACTAAATAGGGAAAGTTGGGTTGGTAAAAATGTTCCAGTAATACCAATAACAATTAAACAATACATGGACATTATAGCATTTATATATGAGTATGAGTTGGATATTTATAACTTTACTGATTTAGTAATTAATATAAGTAAAAACGCCTTAAAATTTTCTAATTATATTGAGTGGGAGAGTAATATTGATAAAATTATAAGAAACTGGAAAATTGAAACAGTAGAAAAGGCATAAAAAAATACATCCTAAAGGATGCTTCCTGTTTTATGTCTTTTCATTTTCCTTTCTTAAGCTGTTATTCCTAGTTGCTCAAATTTTTTGAAATGCTTATCATAATTAAAGCCTATGTTAGTACAATATCTCTCCCAATATTTATTCCAATATCTATGTTTTACAACCCATACATCCTCTATATTTAGAAATATGAAACCTTTATTCTTGATATCAAGCACTGAAATCATAACCTTATTACCTTGTTTATATAATTCTAACAAATCATCAAATTTTGACTGTTTTCCCCCATTTCTCCACCTTAAATCTAGTGTATTTGTATTTCTGACAAAATTTGTATGAGTTTCCATAACTTCTAGATAAGTTTTCTCCCCTGTTTTTCTATCTACCAACACTATATCTACTCCTATACCTGTCTCTGTAGCTTTTGTTATTTTCCTTTTAGCGTCTGTACCTTCCCTTGTTATAATATATTTACTACTTATCCATGGGC
>JAAYKZ010000473.1 GCA_012522165.1 Clostridiales bacterium | reverse complement strand
GTGTAAGATAGCTAGATTTAAATACTATGCCATAAGTATTGAAGGCCAAGAAATCGAAGGTTATATTGAGGCTAATGATAAAAAGGAAGTCGTTAATCAATTAAGACAAAGGCAACTATTTCCAACATCTGTTAGATACATTAAAAAGACAAGGGATCTTAATAGTTTACATATATTATCTAAAATTAATTCAAAGGATTTTTCTGTTTTTTGCAAGCAATATGCATCAATGTTGAAAGCAGGAATTCCTCCAGTTAAAGGCTTGCAAATAATAATTAATCAAATTAGCAATTCATTATTAAAAGCTTCATTGCAAAAGGTCTATTCTTTAGTTCAAGAAGGATATTCCTTGTCTCAAGCAATGAAACAAGATAACATTTTTCCGATACTGCTAATTAGAACCATTGAAGCTGGTGAATGGAGCGGTACTTTAGATATTTCGTTTGATAAAATGGCTCAGTATTTCGAAAAACAATATAAAATCAAGCAAAAAATCAGTAAAGCACTAGCATACCCCATCTTTCTAACTGTTGCATCAATTCTAATGGTTTATTTCCTTATGCATGTAATTGTACCACAAGTTATTACTCTTTTTGCAAATGCACAGGTTGAACTGCCTAAATGTACACGATTTGTTTTAGGTATAAGCCATTTTTTCATAGATAACCAAATTTTATTTCTTTTATTACTACCCATAATCTACTTAATTAGTAGACTAGCCCTGCATCATTCAAATATTCGTTTTTTTATAGATAGAATTCTGATAAGAACTCCTTATTTCGGGAATCTGATTAAAAAGCTCATATCTGCTCATTTTAATCATACAATGGCGATGCTCACATCAGCCGGTATATCTATTGCACATGCTCTAGCAATATCATCAAGAGTAACAAAGAATGAGTTTATAAGTAGAAAGTTGGCCAATTCAGTTAACATGATACAGCAAGGTGAAAGTTTGTCCAAGGTTTTAAACTCATTAGGAGTCTTTCCAGCAGAAATTATTAACTTTATAGTCATAGGAGAAGAAAGTGGTCAGCTTCAGGAAATGATGAATAAAGTATCAGAAATATGTGAAATGGAGGCTGAAGTCGCTATAGATAGATTCATAGCTTTATTAGAACCTATTTCTGTTCTTATTCTAGGAGGTATAATAGCTTTTATAGTTATATCAATAATTTTACCTATGTTTGAAATGTATGCTTTTTTAGGATGAAGGGAGTAAAGCCATGTATATTGCATTAATTATTTTGTTTTCGATTTTACTAGCTAGTTTTTATAATGTCTGCATTCATAGAATACTTATTAATGAATCTATCATATATCCTTCTTCTTACTGTCCTAATTGCCGACATCCTTTGAAAATCTTAGACTTAATTCCCATATTAAGTTATGTTCTTTTATTAGGTAGATGCAGGTATTGCAAGAGTAAAATTTCTCCAAGATATCTAATTGTTGAGCTAATAACACCGATTTTAGCCTTGTTGCTATATAGTAAGTTAGGCTTTACTTGGCAATTTATTAGCTATTTTACTTTAGTCAGTCTCTTAATTATCACATCTTTTACAGATATAGAACAACAAATAATTCCAAATATACTAATTTTTTTAGGGTTAATATTCGGGCTACTCTTTAGCTTAACTAATATAACAATTAACTTTTTAGACGCTATTCTGGGACTTATAGTTGGGGCAGGAAGCTTATTGATTATAGCCTTGATTTCTTTGCTGATTATAAGAAAAGAAGGTATGGGAGGAGGAGATATTAAACTATTAGGTGTTATTGGATTATTTATGGGATGGAAGATGACCTTATTAACTTTTTTATTTTCTATATATTTGGGAGGTCTTTTTTCTATTCTATTACTGCTATTAAGAATTAAGAAAAGAGATGATTATATCCCTTTTGCTCCTTTTATATCATTAGCCACTCTAGTAACTCTTTTATGGGGAAAAGACATGATCTCCTGGTATTTAATAAGTTTCCTATAGGTGGTCAGTTGATATGATAAAAGAAAAGGGACTTACGCTAATAGAGTTAATTTGTGCTATCTCTATATTAGGCATATTATTGGTTATTGCTGTTCCTAACATTATAGATTTAATAGATAAATGGATTTTAGAGTCTACGGCTAGAGAGCTTGTAGAAGACATTCGTTGGACACAGTACCTGGCTATAACCAAAGGAATAACCCATAATTTTGATCTTAATATTTCAAATAGGTCATATAGAATAAGAAGTGCTAATATTCGAGAACCGATTATAAAAAGTGTAACATTTAATTCTATTATCTCTAATATTAGTAGCACCTTTAAAAATCACGGAACTTACAAGAGACTTTCCTTTGCAACTACAGGCAATCCATCACAAACTGGTAGCATCGTTTTAACATCAAAAAAAGGCAGAGAGTTAACCATAACAGTAGCAGTTGGAACAGGGAGGGTGACCATTAAATATTGAGTGAAAATAAAGGAGTATCATTAGTTGAAGTTCTTGTTTCAATTTTTATTATAGCCATAATAATAGGCCCTTTTACAGGGATGTTTATTCAATCTACAAAAGTACGCGACTCTACATCTAAACAGTTTAAAGCAATATATATAGTACGAAATGAAATGGAAATGCTAATGTCTAAAAACTCTAAAGAGGCCTATGAGTATAATGGAATCAAAAAGATAGATGATATTTATGTCCGTACTTCAATTGAGCCTTATTCTGTTAAAAGCGGTTCCAATTGCTTCTACATCATTGTTAAAGATATAGGAGATTTAAAAGATGAAATACTAGTTTTCACTCCCAATGAACACAAATCATTCTTGTTAGACCATGATGCAAATACTTTCAACATTGAAGTTGATATTACAAACTCCTATTATTATCTAACTTTAGGCCATCAAACAATATCAGGAAGTCTTCAATCCTCCAATAAAAATGATATATGCATCAACCTAATAGAAAAGAAGTCTAGCAATAAAATCATATTTCATATCACTGGAGATGCCTATATAACTATATATCCAGGTAATGACAAAAATTGGGTTTTATCATCTGATAATGAGTATACAGTAGTCGATAAATGCTTCTATAGGGATTATTCAATTTTTAAAGCTAATGTAGAAGCATTTGAAGATGCTAACCTAAAACATTCAATATTCGAAATACAGAATATCGTTAGATTAAAAAACTAACAAGTTAGTGGTCACATATGCCCTGAAAGGAGGCATATAAATTTGGGACATACAACACTAGCAAAGGAGAAAAACTATTGATTATCAAGGTGTTTCATAGATCAAAAAGAGGCATTGCTATAATGGAGCTTATTATTTATGCCAGTCTCATCCTTGTAGTGCTTTCTTTAGGTTATTCTATCTATCGATTCGGCATTCAAAGCTATATAAATAATGTTTCTTCTATAGAAAATCAATCTAATGTACGTATAGCTATTGAACATATAACTTACCACATTAGAAGATCTAACTCGGTTTATATTAAGGAAAATAGTTTGATAGTAGGAGATGAAAGCTATAGTTTATCAGATAATGTATTGATGAATAAAAACAATCAATTGGCTACAGGTATATGCGAGTTTGTCTTTGACAAGCCAAGTCCTTCTTTAGTGTATGTTAGGATTTCCAGCATTCCAGATAACAAGCAACAAAAATTTACCCTAGAAGCTTATTTTCACATAATGAACTAACTCCTTTCAACTTCTTTAATTTCGCAAAAAGGGGATAGGCGTAATGAGATTTAGATCAAAAGGTTCTGCCATCATAATAGTCCTTTTAGTGTTGCTAGTGCTATCCGTGTTAGGTATAACTTTACTGAGCATGGATCAAGTTCATTCGAAAATTTTATCTGCAGACAAACTCTATCAGGCAGCTTATTATTTTGCAGAAGCAGGTTTAACACAGCAGATAGAGATTTTCTGTAACACTATGGAGAGTTTATATAAGGATCCAAGTGTTATAAGTAGGCAATCTTTTCTTGCAAAGCTACTAGAAACTCCCATAAAATCTCCTGAATTTCAGGACTATTTAGGACGAAAGGTTAAAATAAACATTATTTGTAGTATCAATAGTAACGTTTCGGGCAAGGATGAATTAATTCTAGTGTCTACCTGTAGTATTGGTGATATAAAGCGGTCAATTAAGGCTACTATTCATGTTCTTTGGAGAGATCCTCAGGATCCAGACTATAAACTAGATAATTCATCTTTTTCTATAGCAGAATGGGCAGAGACTAGGTAAATTGTTGGAGGTTATTAATATGATTCTAAAACCAATGGTATCTATAGGATTAGAAATAGATTC
>JAAYKZ010000051.1 GCA_012522165.1 Clostridiales bacterium | reverse complement strand
CTCATGATACCCCCCATTTTGATAAATATTATAATTGTTTATATTATACTATATATTGCGACAATTTTCATTGTTAAATGATAAAATAATCCTAAGTACCATAATCAAAAAAGCCTGATGCATTGCATCAGGCTTTCATTATCAGACAATACTTGATTTTCTATTTAATTGCTGTTGTTCTTAATGAAAAAGAATACTCACCTTTAATATTTTCTCACATTTTATAATCTTATACACATTTTTTTGTATACCAACAAAAAATCAAATATTAATATTTTCTTCTCTTAGCTGCTTTACGAGCTGCTTCAGATTTCTTTTTTCGTCTTACACTAGGCTTTTCATAATGCTCTCTTTTGCGGATCTCGGCCAAAACTCCTGATCTAGCGCACTGACGCTTAAAGCGCCTCAAAGCGCTCTCGAAGGATTCATTTTCCCTTACAATAATTTCAGACACTTGCTATCCCTCCCTCCGCTGGAACGATTACCCTATCATGAAAACGTGAGAATCTAATAAAGGGATGTTTCAGCAGCAACTATTCTATTATAACGCAGGCTTTTTCCTTATGTCAATATAAATTAAATATTATCCTAGTTTCTGTGGTAAAGGACGACCCCCTAAAACATGAAAATGCAAATGTTCCACAGCCATCCCACTATCGCTTCCACAGTTTGCTACTACCCTATACCCTGATTGGTCTACTTTCAATTCTTTTGCCAGTTTAGGTATCTGCACCATAATCTGGGCAATGGTTTGACTATTTTCTTGGTTGACAAAATTCATAGAAGGAATGTGTTCTTTAGGAATAACCAATACATGTACTGGTGCGTTGGGAGCGATATCGTGAAACGCAAATATTTTGTCATCTTCATATACTTTATTGGAGGGAAGTTCGCCTTTTACTATTTTACAGAAAACGCAATCTTGGTTGTTTGACAAATATTACACCTCCTTCCAAACTATATATTCTACAACAAACTATGAAATCCTCTTTTAATTCTATTATTTATTCTATCATGCTAGTCCAACTTAAGTGTTCCTATCATTACTCCATTTTCTATTCTTTGAAGGGTTGCTGGCATAATATTGCCTATGAGACTGTCATTATGCTGTACAGCTACTCGTATATAATGAACCGTATAGCCTTCATACCAGCCCTTTTTGTCTTTACTTTCTTCCTCAAATAGAACCAATTCTTCCTTACCTACAAAGGTTCTTAGATATTCTAATTCCATCTTCTTACCCAAGTCTATCAATTCACGACTGCGGATCTCCTTTATATTTTCTGGAACTTGATCCCTAAATCTGGCTGCTGGTGTTCCTTCTCTAGGAGAATACTTAAATACGTGAATCCTGCTAAATCCAATGCTACTTACAAACTCCCTTGTACCTTCAAATTCCTCCTGGGTCTCCCCCGGGAAACCCACCATAATATCCGTAGTAATTGCTACTTCTGGAATATATTTTCTTAATCTATCCACTATTTCTTTATATTGTTTAGTATTATACTTTCGATTCATTCTTTTTAAGGTTTGGTCATGTCCACTTTGAAGGGATAGATGATAATGTCTACATACCTTGGGCATATCCTTTACAGTCTTAACAAAGTCCTCCGTCAAAAGGGTAGGCTCTATAGATCCTAATCTAATTCTCTCTACACCCTCTATTCTGCTGATATCCTCAATAAGGGACAAAAGGTTTACATTATCTAAATCTTTTCCATAGGAAGCAACATGTATTCCTGTTAAAACAAATTCTTGAAATCCTGACTCTACTAACCTATAAACTTGCCTTATTACATCCTCTGGTTTTCGACTTCTCACCGGTCCTCTAGCGTAAGGGATAATACAATAAGAGCAGTAATGATCACATCCTTCTTGAATTTTTAGCACTGCTCTTGTCTTTTCATCATAGGAGGTAATAGGCATCTCCTCAAATTCCTTGGTTTCCATTATGTCCTGAATTACATTTATGGGCTTGCCTATCTCTTTAACTTGTTCTACATATTCTACAATTCTATTTCTGTCTCTAGTACCTAGTACCAAATCTACCCCTGGAATCTCTAAAATCTCTTCAGGGGCTGTTTGTGCATAACATCCAACAACAGCGATTACTGCATTGGGATTACGTCTGTGAGCTCTACGAATCATTTGCCTGGATTTTTTATCTCCTAAACTTGTAACAGTGCAAGTATTGATTACGTATACATCAGCTATATCATTAAAATCTGTTACTTTATATCCACTTTGCTCAAACTTTTCCTGCATGGCTTGAGTATCATACTGATTGACCTTACATCCTAAAGTATGAAATGCTACTCTTCTGCCAGTTGTAAATTTCATTTCATTTCCTCCGTATAAAACATAATTGCAGCTAAGGCAGCCATTCCTGCTGTTTCGGTTCTAAGAATTCTCGGGCCCAAGGTAATGGTATCCCATCCGTATTCTTTAGCTAACGCCACTTCTTGGTCATTCAATCCTCCTTCAGGGCCAATAATTATGCCTATATCTTTTTCATTATTATGGTGGTTAATATTTTTTTCGTCAAGGTATTTTTTTAGATCAACTTCCCGTTCACCTTCCCAAAAGATTATTTTGGTAGAGTGGGAAGCTGTCTTAATAGCTTGAGAAAAAGTCATAGGCATATCCACACTAGGTATTATACCTCTCTTACTTTGTTTTGCCGCTTCATGAGCTATTTTCTGCCATCTAGCCACTTTCTTATTTGCTTTTTTGGGTTCAGATAAATCAGTTATAGTTCTAGCAGTTTCCAGTGGTACTATTTCATACACGCCTAACTCAACACATTTTTGAATTACTAAATCCATTTTTGTACTTTTTGGTATGCCTTGATATAGGGTTACTTTTGAAAGAGGCTCACCCTTTGATGGACTGCCTTCACCCAATTTTACCTTAACCCATCCTTTATTGGTCTCAATAATAGTGGCAGGGTAATCCCTCCCTGCCCCATCACAAATTTCTATTAGGTCACCAACATCCAATCTAAGGACACGTAATATATGAATTGCATCTTCGCCTACAATTTCTCCGTAAGAATCTTTTATTTTGTCAGCTTCTATAAAGAATCTATTCATATCTACTCACCACTACAGCCCATTCTCCCATAGTATTTATATCAACTATATTTAGCCCAACCTCCATTATGGCTTTTTCCACATCCTTTATCCGATCCAATATTATTCCTGATGCAATGAATACACCTTTGGGCACTAGATATTTCTTTATGTCTTTAGATATCTCAATGATGGCATCAGCTATTATATTGGCAACAATAACATTGAATTTGCCATTCACCTTATCCATTAGATTTCCGTGAATTACCTCAATCATATCATGAACATTATTTCTAATTGCATTTTCCTTGGTTATACGCACAGCGTCTAAATCTAGGTCAACAGCCACTGCATTTTTAGCTCCTAATAAAAGCCCTGCTATAGCCAATATACCAGTACCACATCCAACATCCAGTAGTTGGGAGTCTTTGTTTACATGATTTTCCAAAGCTTGAATGCACAATATGGTTGTTTCATGCGTACCTGTACCAAAGGCCATGCCTGGATCCAGTTCTAAAATAATCTCACCCTGCATTGGAGAATATTCTTCCCAGCTAGGCTTTATTACAATTTTCTCTCCTACCTTTTTAGGCTTGAAATATTTTTTCCAGTTATTGGCCCAGTCTTCTTCCTTTACATTTGAAAGCTCCAGAGTGCCCTTACCTAAATCTATACCTAAATCCTGTTTTAGTAACCAGCTAAGTTTTTCTCTTATAAAATGTATGCTATCCCTTGCCCCGGAGTTATCAGGCAAATAACCCTTAACTATAACTTCATCATGGTTATAAGCTAAAGATTCATCTATATAAACCCATTCAGGTTTATCATCTTTGAATACTTCAATATCCTTAGGATCCTGAATTATTACACCACTTATACCAGCCTCATAAAAAACCTCAGCAATTGCATCAGTACCTTGGCTAGTAGTCTTTATAGCTATTTCAATCCAATTCATCTATAACTCTCCTTAAGCTCCGAATACGTCCTTCATTTTATCTAAAAATGACTTTTTCTGCTCGTGATATTCCTTACCATCAGTTTCAGCTTCAAACTGTCGTAGAATTTGTTTTTGTTTTTCTGAAAGTCTCTTGGGTACATCTATATTTACCCTCACATAGAGGTCACCCTTTGATGTTGAATGCAACTTCTGAATGCCCTGGTTCCTAAGCCTAAAAACAGTTCCAGTTTGAGTTCCTTCAGGAATTTTATATTTTAGCTTTCCTTCTAAGGTAGGAACCTCTATCTCATCACCTAAGGCTGCTTGAACAAAGGTAATAGGTATATCACAGCGTAGATCATAGCCGTTTCTCACAAATAGGCTATGAGGTTTTACTGTAATATATACATATAGATCCCCTGGAGGACCCCCACGTTCCCCAGCCTCTCCTTGCCCTCGAAGAGTAATAGCCTGACCATTATCAATACCTGCTGGTATATTTATGCTGATTTTTTTTGTTTTTCTAACTCTTTTCTTACCATTACACCTTTTACATGGCTTAGATATGATGGTACCTTCTCCTCCACATCGATTACAAGTCTGCACATTTACAAAGCGCCCAAAGGCAGTATTTTGAGTATAGGAAACTTCCCCAGTACCATTGCACTGTGGACAGGTTTCTGGCTGGGTTCCTTTTGCTGCTCCAGTACCACCACATTGGTCACATTCCTCATTTCTGGTGATTTCAATCTCTTTTTTAGTACCAAAAGCAGCTTCTTCAAAGGTGATGGTAAGATCATATCTTTTATCCGCACCCCTTATGGGACCACGTCTACGACTGCTGCTCCTACTACCAAAGCCACCACCAAAGAACATATCGAATATATCATCAAAACCGCCAAAACCTCCAAAGTCAAATCCTTCAAAGCCTTGCCCTGTAGGTCCTTCATGACCAAATTGATCATACTGAGCCCTGGTTTTGGGGTCACTTAAAACGCTATATGCTTCATTTATTTCCTTAAATTTTTCTTCTGCATCTGGATCATCTTTATTAACATCGGGGTGATATTTACGAGCCAATTTTCTATAAGCACGCTTTATCTCATCTTCCGTAGCATTTCTGTCTACACCTAATACTTCATAATAATCCCTTTTTGCCAAGTCTCTCATCACCTTGCTTTATACTGATATGTTTATATCTCAGAAAAAGCCAGAGCCGTTATGGCTTTGGCTTTTTCATTTAATTATACATTATTTATTCATTATCGTCTACAACTTCATAGTCTGCGTCTACAACATTATCATCATTGTATCCTGAGGACTGATTCTGCTGTCCTCCACCTGTCTGCTGTTGCGCTTGTTGCTGTGCCTGCTGCTGATATATCTTTCCGAAAACTTGCTGAGATACTTGACTTAGCTTTTCAGTTGCAGATTTAATACTACTTACGTCATTCCCCTCTAAGGCTTTTTTAACTGCATCTATCTCCCCTTGGATAGCGTCTTTATCAGCTTGACTTAATTTATCTCCTAGTTCTTTAAGGGTCTTTTCAGTAGCATATACCATAGAATCAGCGTTATTTCTAACCTCTACAGCTTCTTTACGTTTCTTATCCTCTTCAGCATATTTTTCAGCTTCCTTAACAGCTCTATCTATTTCCTCTTCGCTAAGATTGGTGGATGCTGTAATGGTAATCTTTTGCTCCTTGCCAGTTCCCAAATCTTTAGCAGATACATTAACAATACCATTGGCATCAATATCAAAGGTTACTTCTATCTGTGGGATTCCCCTAGGTGCTGGTGGAATTCCATCTAGTATAAATCTTCCTAAGGTAATATTATCTGCTGCCATCTCACGTTCGCCTTGGAGAACATGAATTTCTACGCTGGTCTGTCCATCAGCAGCAGTAGAGAATATTTGACTCTTTCGAGTTGGTATGGTGGTATTTCTCTCTATAAGCTTGGTAAATACTCCTCCCAAAGTCTCGATTCCTAAAGATAGAGGTGTAACGTCCAATAGTAGAACATCTTTTACCTCTCCACCTAAAACTCCAGCTTGAATAGCGGCTCCAATAGCAACACACTCATCGGGATTAATTCCCTTATGGGGTTCCTTGCCAGTAACTCTTTTTACAGCTTCCTGTACTGCAGGAATTCTAGTAGAACCCCCTACCAGAATAATCTTATCTATTTCATTAGCAGTCAGCCCTGCATCTTTGAGAGCTTCCTGCAAGGGCTCTAAACTCTTCTCCACTAGGTCAGCAGTCAACTCTTCGAACTTAGCCCTTGTTAATGTCATATCCAAATGTTTAGGCCCTGATGCATCAGCAGTAATAAAGGGCAGATTTACATTGGTTGTAAGTACACTGGATAATTCTATTTTGGCCTTTTCAGCTGCTTCCTTAAGGCGCTGTAGTGCCATCTTATCCATTCTAAGGTCAATACCTTCAGATTTCTTAAATTCTTCTGCTAGATAATCTATAATTCTCTGATCAAAATCATCTCCACCTAGGCGATTATTTCCTCTTGTTGCCAATACCTCAAAGACACCATCACCTATCTCCATAACGGATACATCAAAAGTACCTCCGCCCAGGTCATATACTACAATTTTTTGACTGTCTTCCTTGTCAAGACCATATGCCAAAGCAGCAGCTGTAGGCTCATTAATAATTCTTAGAACCTCTAAACCAGCAATAGTACCAGCATCTTTGGTAGCCTGTCGTTGACTATCACTAAAGTATGCAGGAACTGTAATAACAGCCTGAGTTACTTTTTCTCCTAAATAAGCCTCTGCGTCCTGTTTCAACTTGCTTAGAATCATAGCTGAAATTTCTTGGGGGCTGTATTCCTTATTTTCTATTCTAACCCTCCTATCGCTACCCATATCCCTTTTAATTGACATGATGGTATGCTCAGGGTTAGTAATAGCTTGACGTTTTGCAACCTGTCCTATTAATCTCTCGCCATTTTTTGAAAAGGCAACCACAGAAGGTGTAGTCCTGCTACCTTCTGCATTAGGAATTACTACAGGCTCTCCTCCTTCCATAACTGCTACACAGGAGTTAGTAGTTCCTAGATCGATTCCTATTATTTTTCCCATAGTTATATTCCTCCCATCAATATTAGCACCAATTTAATATAAATAGTTCTAAATAGACGAATAAAAATTAAATAATGAAAATGTGACAATAAACAATTATATATAATAGCATTAATTAGCTACTTTTACCATGCTATATCTTATTACTCTGTCTTCGGTCTTATATCCTTTTAGCAATACTTCAACAACTTTATTCTTTTGTTCTTCGTTTTCTGCTTCCACTTGCATCACAGCATCATGATACATAGGATCAAAGGGTTGACCTAAAGCATCTATTTCTTCTATACCCATTTTTTCTAGAATATCATTAAACTGTTTCACAACCATCTCCACTCCCTTGCAAATAGCTTGGACTTGAGGGGAGTCATTGTCTTTAGAAGATTCTAATGCCCTTTGTAAATTGTCCAATACAGGTAAAAACTTCTCTACAGTCTCCAAAGCAGCTACTTCATAGGCCTCAGAAACAGCTGACCTGTTTCTCTTTCTATAATTGTCGAATTCGGCTTGCAAGCGTTGAGCCATAGAAAGATACTCATCACGCTCTTCTTGAGCTTTTATTAGCTGTTCTTGTAAAACTGAAACTTCATCTTTAGCCGAGTCTTTACCTTCCTTGTCTTCATCAACCGTATCTTTTGAGTTTAGCTCTTTATGGGGTTCTTCTTTATCGTTTATTTCTTCGTCAGTTATGCCTTTTTCGTCTACTTCTTCGTCTGTTAAGTTTCTATCAGCTTTTTCAATATCTTCTATAAGCTTATCATTGCAACAATTCTTCTCTAGATTTTCCCTCATATAAATCCTCTCCATTTCTATGCCTTTGTTGAGTATATAAAAGCTATCCTTCTGCAAATAGCTGAGTTAAATAATCACTAAGTGTTTTACCTATGAAATCCATAACAGAAATTGCTTTAGAATACTCCATGCGCGTAGGTCCAATAATGCTAAGAGTCCCTAGAGTTCGACCCCCTGCACTATAGGTGGCGGTAACAATACTATATTCTTGAAGCTCTTTGTATTGATTTTCTTGACCAATTGTTACAGAGACACCACTTTTCTCTGAACGAACTAAAAGCTTATATAAAAACTCCTTTTGCTCCAAAAGGTCGAAAAACTCCTTAGCTTTTATAATGTCATGGTACTCAGGATAATTGAAAATATTAGCCGCTCCTCCTAGATAAACCTCGCTAGCATCTCCTACATCTATACTGGTGGTCAGAGCGTCAATTATTGAGTTGAAAAATTCTCTATTTTGTAACATATACTTTTGAATCTTTAGTAAGGGTTCCAGTTTAATATCTTCAATACTCTTATCTTTAAAAAGATGATTTAGCATATTGGAAATCCTATATAAGTAATCTTCATCAATTCCTTCAGGTATGCTTATAACTGCATCCTTGGTTATTCCATTATTAGTTATTAAAACCAAAAGAGCACATCGCTTATCGATGGGCACTAGTTGAATATGTTTAATTAAAACTCGATCCATTTTAGGTCCTAGAACAACAGCTGTATAGTTAGTAAGACTAGATAAAATCTTAGAGGTCTGTATAATAACTTGTTCCAGTTGATTAGTCTTTTTTGCATAGAGATCCTTAATATATTTAGCTTCTGTAATACTTAGCTTCTTTATCTTCATCAGGCGATCTACGTATAGCCTGTATCCCTTATCAGAAGGAACCCGTCCAGCAGACGTGTGAGGTTGTTCCAGATAGCCCATTTCCTCCAAATCTGCCATTTCATTCCTGATGGTGGCTGAGCTAATTCCCATATCGTATTTTTTAGCAATTGTTCGCGAACCTACCGGTTCAGCCGATACGATATAATCATCTATAATAGCTTGCAATATCTGCAATTTCCTTTTATTTAACTCCATGGATTTCACCCCCATCTGTTAGCACTCTCCTTTAACGAGTGCTAATTCCTACTTTAAATTATCATTTTACCTGCCTTTTGTCAATAGTTTTTACCATTTTTTCATAAATTCTAGTAATCCATAAAATAAAGTAGTACCTGATTCTGGAGATCCATCCCTTTAGAAGTTAGATATATATTATTAGTATCCTCTCCTAACAATCCTTGTGCTTTAAGCTTATCAATAGATTTCCCATAATAGTGTCTAATATCATTATTAAATCTTTTACGAAATTCTAATTTGGATACTCCTGCTATTAGTCTTAAGCCCATCATAACAGTTTCAAAGCGCTGCTCTGAAACTGGTATCCTTTGTCTATGCTCTACAGCTGTCCTTTTGTTTGATATACTTTTTATATACTGTAATATATCGTTATAATTTGACCATCTTTCCCCGTCCAAGGATGAATGAGCACCACAACCTATCCCAATATAATCCTTATTCTTCCAATATATTAGGTTATGCAGGCATTCTTTACCCGGCTGGGCAAAATTGGATATTTCATATTGAATATATCCTTTTCTTTTAAGATAACCTATACCCTTATGGTACATCTCCCTCTCCACTTCTTCAGAAGGTGTGTTAAGTTTTCCCTGATGCTCCAGTTCATAAAAAGGAGTTCCTTCTTCAATAATTAATGCATAAGCAGAGATATGTTCTACACCCATATCCACTGCCATGGCCAGGGTCTCCATCCATTGATCCAAGGTCTGGCCAGGCAATCCGAACATTAAATCCACATTTATATTATTGAATCCCAAATCTTTAGCCCATTGCACACTTCTCTCTACATCACTAATGCTATGCACCCTACCTAGCCTTTTTAGAAGGCAATCCTGCCCCGCTTGCATTCCTATACTCAGCCTGTTAACTCCTGCTTCCTTTAGTAATTCCAGTTTTTCCTTATTTAAAGTCTCCGGATTGGCTTCAGTGGTTATCTCTACATTTTCTGAAAACATAAAATTTTCTTTTATATAGCCTAATAAATCCTTTAATTTTTCTCCATGGAAAAGGGTGGGAGTTCCCCCACCCCAGAAAATGGTTTCAATTTTCCTTCCCACTATTCTGTTTTTTATTTGGTCAATTTCACACTTGACAGCATCTAGATAATCATCCATTAAAGGCTCCTTGCCAGCATAGGATGGAAAATCACAGTATAGACATTTTCTAAGGCAGAAGGGAAAGTGAATATATAGTCCTATGGAATCCTTAGCCATTTTCTATTTATTCCTCCATCTCATCTCTCTAATTATCAAATTTTAGCACTGCCATAAAGGCTTCCTGAGGAACCTCCACTGAACCCACCTGGCGCATGCGTTTTTTACCTTCCTTCTGCTTCTCCAATACTTTTTTCTTTCGAGTAATATCTCCCCCATAACATTTTGCCAGGACGTCTTTTCTAAGAGCTTTTATAGTCTCTCGAGCGATTATCTTATTTCCAATGGCAGCTTGAATGGGAATCTCGAACATGTGTCTGGGAATAAGTTCTTTTAGCTTTTCCGCGATACTACGTCCACGAGCATAGGCTTTATCTTCATGAACAATCAGGGATAATGCGTCCACCACTTCTCCGTTTAATAAAATATCTAGCTTAACAAGCTTTGATTCCTGATAACCGATAAACTCATAATCGAAGGAGGCATAGCCTCTAGATCTGGATTTTAAAGCGTCAAAAAAATCGTATATAATCTCATTTAGTGGAAGCTCGTATGTGAGAAGAACTCGGGTTTCTTCAAGATACTCCATATCCTTATAGGTGCCTCGCCTTTCTTGACATAACTCCATAATAGCACCCACATATTCCGTTGGCACCATAATTTGAGCTCTTACTACCGGCTCTTTCATACATTCAATCTCTCCAATATCAGGAAGATTTGTAGGATTAGATATATCATGTTCAACACCGTCTTTTGTTACCACTTTATATATAACACTAGGAGCAGTAGTTACAAGATCCAAGTTATACTCTCTTTCCAATCTCTCTTGTACAATATCCATGTGGAGCAAGCCTAAAAAACCACACCTAAAACCAAAACCCAAAGCTGCTGAAGTTTCTTGTTCAAAAGTTAGGGAAGCATCATTAATCTGTAGTTTGTCCAAAGCATCCCTTAACTCGTCATATCTAGCACCGTCTGCTGGATAAATACCACTAAATACCATTGGGTTTATTTTACGGTATCCCGACAAGGGTTCTTTTGCAGGATTGTCAGCATGGGTTATGGTATCTCCCACTCTAGTATCTCTAACATTTTTTATACTAGCAGCTATATATCCAACTTCACCAGCTCTAAGCTCTGATACTGGTGTAAGGTAAGGTTTGAAAACTCCTACTTCAGTGACCTCAAATTCTTTGCCATTGGCCATCATTCTGATTTTATCGCCTACCTTGACCTTGCCTTCTTTTATGCGGATATAGGCAATAACCCCTCTATCGTTATCATAGAAGGAATCAAATATGAGAGCTCGTAGTGGTGCATCTTCATCACCACTAGGAGCTGGAATATCACTAACTATCCTTTCTACGACCTCTTCAATACCTATACCATTTTTGGCTGAAATCAATGGCGCATCTTCTGCTACCAACCCAATAACATCCTCTATCTCTCTTTTTACCCAATCAGGTCTAGCACTAGGTAAATCAATTTTATTTATTACTGGTACAATTTCTAAATCATGTTCTAATGCCAAATAGACATTTGCCAAAGTTTGTGCCTCAATACCTTGAGAAGCATCTACTACCAGTATGGCCCCTTCGCAGGCTGCCAAGCTTCTGGAAACTTCATAAGTAAAGTCAACATGACCTGGAGTATCTATAAGGTTTAATATATATTCTTCTCCCTTATCATCCTTATAGGTTAATCTCACGGCTTTAGACTTTATAGTAATTCCCCGTTCCTTTTCCAGTTCCATATCATCTAAAACTTGTTTTTCCATCTCTCTCTCTGATAACACACCGGTAACTTCCAAGATTCTATCTGCCAGCGTGGATTTCCCATGATCAATATGGGCAATAATACAAAAATTTCTTATGTTTTTCTGTCTAGCATTGGACATGCTTGTTGTTTCCCCCTTAAAAACATATATAAATGTCTGTGTACCATACTAATAATAATCAATAAACCAGAAAAATGCAACTCTAATGTATATTATAAGCTTTTCCATCTAGCTTTAAGTGCTTTTAAAAAGCCAATACTATCTTTTAATAACCTCTCTGTTTCTTGCTTTAATGAATCAATATCTATTTTCTGTATTCTATCAACTATTTTGT
>JAAYKZ010000472.1 GCA_012522165.1 Clostridiales bacterium | reverse complement strand
ATGTTTCAATAAATAGCAGAATTTCAGGCTGGGTATCTGTTTCATAGTTTTTTACTAGAAGCTCTTGAACTTTAGAAGAAAGCTTCCAATGAATTTTCTTAAGAGCATCACCAAAACGATATTCCCTAATATCTGAGATATTAGAAAATTCCTGAGTAGCCATCATATTAGCATTTAGACTACCTTCGTGATCAATTTGTGGAATAGGTAAACTATCTAAATGCAAAATCCTAGGCCAAACATCTAAATACAAGGGACGATAATAGGATGTTTCAGTAAGATCCAAGATAAAGTTAAAAAAACCAAAGAGGTCACTTATTTCTACTTTTGTAATACCTAAAGGAAATCTTCCACGTATGTTACAGTAAATTTCCTCCCTTATAATATGCTGTTGTAGAGGTAAAATACTGCAGCCAGACTCTTTAAGAGAGCCTGTTATTTTTGATTCAGGTATTTGATAGTATATTTTTATATAAGGGAATATGAAAAGCTTATCATTATGTATCTCCATTTGCAGTATTACCCTATTTCCTTTGGTAACTTTTTTGGGATTTATACTTTGTGTGTAAGTAAAATCCAACATTACCCATAGTACGGTTATTAGGGAGTAAAATAAAACAGACATGCAAATACCAAAACCAATATAAAATATTCGCTCTCCTGTGTAGAGTCCGCCTAGTAAAAGTATAAAAGTGATTGTTAGAAACCATTTAAGAGATTTAGTCATAATAATAATCTCCTATAGGAACATATACAGTGTTTATAATGGATTTGAGAATTCTTTCAGGGGTCATATCTTTTAAGCGAGCCTCAGGCTTTAAAATAAGCCTATGGGCTAGAACGGGAATTACCATCTTTTGAACATCGTCTGGGATGACATAGTTTCGACCATCCAGCAAGGCATGGGCTTGGGATGCTCTCATAAGAAATAGTGAGCCTCTGGGGCTTGCACCTAGGGTCAAATCAGGATGGTCTCTGGTCATGCTTACCAAAGAGGTTATATAGTCCCGAATTGCATCGGCAACTCTTACTTCTCTAGTTAACTTTTGCAGTTTTATTATATCATCTTTATTTGCCACAGGCTGTAGAGAGTCTAAGGGATTGTTATACTGGAACCTAGACAAAATAAGCATTTCTTGACGTTTTGAAGGATATCCTAGAGTAACTTTAAGACAAAATCTATCTAGCTGTGCTTCGGGAAGGGGGAATGTGCCTATATATTCTACTGGATTTTGAGTGGCTAAAACTATAAAGGGCTCTGGAAGAGGGTAAGTCTTACCGTCTACAGTTACCTGGCCTTCCTCCATGACCTCTAAAAGACTGGATTGAGTTTTTGGAGAGCTTCTATTTATTTCATCAGCTAGTATTACCTGTCCCATTACCATACCTGGATGAAATTCCATTTCTCCAGTTTTAAAATTGTACATTGAAAAACCGGTTATATCAGAGGGGAGAACATCAGGGGTAAATTGGATTCGGCGAAAGGTTAAATCAAGAGATTTGGCTAAAGCCGACACCAGTGTAGTCTTTCCAACACCGGGCACATCTTCAATT
>JAAYKZ010000471.1 GCA_012522165.1 Clostridiales bacterium | reverse complement strand
TGATAATATAACTAATAGGATAGTTTATAATATTGAAGTTTACTCATTGGAGGAAATATTAAAAGAATTTGATAAGGATAGTGTTGAATTTATTATTGCTACTGGAGAACCAGTGGCAAGAAAATCTATTTACAACAAATTAAAGGATTTTTCATTGAATTGTATAAGTATTATAGATCAAAATTTCAAATTATCCAGTTCCTCATCTTCATCTATAGAAGAAGGGACAATTGTTCATACGGGAGCTGTGATTACATGTAATGTTCATGTGGGAAAAGGGTGTTTTATTAATAAAGGGGTTGTAATAGGTCATGATGTTACATTGGGTGATTTTTGCGTTATATCTCCTAATGCTACAATTAGTGGAGATGTTGAAATTGGAGAAAATTGCTACATTGGAAGTGGTGCAGTTATAAGTAATGGTGTAACCATTGGGCGAGATTCAATTATTGGAATGGGAGCAGTTGTTCTTGAAGATGTAAAACCTGAATCTGTTATGGTTGGAAATCCAGCTAAGCTACTTAGAAAAAATGAAAGCAAAAAAGTTTTTTAGTATACATGGAAGAAGGTCAGAGAATGGATAAAAAAAAAGTTTGGCTAATGAATCATTATGCAACAAATATGTTTTTTAACAGGGGTGGACGGCATTACTGGTTTGCTAAAAATTTAATTAATTATAATTTTGACCCTGTGGTTTTTTGTGCAAATGTTAGACACAATACTTTTGATGTTATTGATGTGGGAAAAGAGAAATATACAGTTAAAACGTTAGATAGTATTCCTTTTGTATTTGTTAAAACATGTGTATCAAGAGGAAATGGAATAGATAGAGTTAAAAATATGGTTTTGTTTTATTTGAATTTACGCAAAACTGCCAAAAAATATATAAAGAAATATGGAAAACCAGATGTTATACTTGCTTCTAGTGTTCATCCTTTAACTTTAGTAGCTGGAATTAAAATTGGTAGAAAGTACAATATACCTTGTATTTGTGAGATACGTGATTTATGGCCTGAAGCAATTTTTGCATTTAATAAAGCGAAAGAAAAAAGTTTATTAGGAAGATTATTAGTAGCTGGTGAGCATTGGATTTATAAAAGGGCTAATGCGCTAATTTTTACAAAAGAAGGGGATACAGATTATATAAAAGAAAAGAAGTGGGATAAAGATAATGGGGGAGATATTGATCTTAGTAAAGCCCATTATATAAACAACGGAGTAGACATTGAAGCCTTTAAGCAATCGATGAAAACAGAAATACTTGATGATGAGGATCTTGAAAGTGATAAATTTAATATTGTATATGTAGGAGCTATAAGGCCTGTTAATAATGTAGGCAAGATTTTAGATACTGCAGCATTATTAAAAGACCAAAAAGATATTCAGTTTTTAATTTATGGAGATGGTAATCAGAGAGAAGAATTGGCTGCGAGAGTTGAAAATGAAAATTTAGATAATGTTAAAATGAAGGGATTTGTAAACAAGAAATACATACCTTATATTCTGAGTAAATCATCAGTAAATTTACTTAATTATTCACAGACTCAATACAACTGGAGCAGAGGAAATAGTTCTAATAAATTATTTGAGTATATGGCTTCAGGTAAACCTGTGATTTCAACTGTAAAAATGGGATATTCAATAATTGAAAAATATAAATGTGGGATTGAAATTGAAAATGCTTCAAGTAAAGATTTAGCTGAAGCTATAATGTACATTAAGAATTTAGATAGAGAAAGCTATGGAGAACTAGGTATTAACGCAAAAAGTGGTGCTGAAGATTTTGATTTTAAGGTTTTAACTAAAAAACTTATAGAAGTTATTAATGTGGTAATGGAGGCGAATAAAAATGATTAATGTAATTGGAC
>JAAYKZ010000470.1 GCA_012522165.1 Clostridiales bacterium | reverse complement strand
CCATAAAACATTAAAGTTCTCTATATAAATTGAAAAATATATGTAATTTATTCAAATTTTATATAAGCCAAAAGAGATAATGAAATTACCTCTTTTGGCTAAAATTTTATGCACTATACTTATTTTCCTGATTAAGAATTTCCATAAACTGTTCTCCAGTTATGGTTTCTTCGTTGTATAAAAATTCTGCTAGCTCATGGAGCTTGCTCTTGTTTTCTGTTAATATCTCTTTTGCTTTATCATATGCGGCCTGTATTAGATTTTGTACCTCACGGTCTACCAATTCACTAGTTTTTGGAGAACAGGTTAGGGTGCTATCTCCACCTAGATAAACATTGGTGTTGGTTTCTAAGGCCATCATGCCAAATTTGTCGCTCATACCTAAACGGGTTACCATAGCTCTAGCAATTTTTGTTACCTGCTCAATATCATTGGCAGCTCCGGTAGTGATTTCCCCAAATATAATTTCCTCCGCTGCTCTTCCGCCGCAGAAGGTAACCATTTTGTTAAAGGCTTCGGTCTTGGACATTAGAGATTTTTCCGTTTCCTCTACCTGCATGGTGTAGCCTAGAGCACCTGAAGTTCTTGGGATAATGGTTATTTTATGAATTGGGGCAGTGTTGTTTTGCTTAGCTGCCACCAAAGCATGGCCAATTTCATGGTATGCCACGATTTTCTTTTCTTCAGGGGAGAGAATAGCATTCTTCTTTTGATGGCCAGCAATAACAACTTCGATGGATTCTTCTAAATCCTCCTGGGATACTCTAGAACGCCCCATACGCACAGCACGCAAGGAAGCCTCGTTTACAATATTGGCTATCTCGGCCCCAGAGGCTCCTACTGTAGCACGTGCTAACAAATGATAATCTATATTGGGTTCCATCTTGTAATTTTTTGCATGAACCTTAAAAATATCTATACGTCCCTGCAAATCCGGCAGCTCAACTGGCACCTGGCGGTCAAATCGGCCGGGACGCAGCAGGGCTGGGTCTAGAGTTTCAGGCCTGTTGGTGGCTGCCAAAATGATAACTCCTGAATCCCCTGCAAAGCCGTCCATTTCGGTCAGTAATTGATTTAGAGTTTGCTCTCTTTCATCATTGGTATTCAATCCAGCATCTCGCTTTTTACCAATGGTATCAATCTCATCTATGAAAACGATGCAAGGCGCTTTTTTCTTAGCCTGATCAAAAAGGTCTCTGACTCTCGCAGCTCCACGACCAACAAACATCTCTACAAACTCAGAACCAGCAATAGAGAAAAATGGAACGTTGGCTTCGCCAGCCACGGCTTTGGCCATTAAGGTTTTACCTGTTCCAGGAGGTCCTACCAACAGTACACCTTTTGGACATCTGGCACCAATTTCTGAATACCGTTCTGGGTGGGATAGATAGTCTACAATTTCCCTAAGGGCTTCCTTTGCTTCTTCTTGGCCCGCTACATCCTTAAAGGTTTTTTTATCTCCCGTAGGAACATAGATTTTACCTGCACTTCCTCCTAAGGATAGGCCTCCATTCCCCATTTTGTCACCTAAAATTTTACTCATCCTTCTACCAATCAACCAGAATATCAAAAGGGGAATACCATAGGACAGTACTAGACTTAGGAAATAGTTGGGCTGTCTTGGAATAACGGCTCCAAACTCTATATTATGGGCACGCAATAAAGATACCAGCTCTGGATCAGGGACATATCCCGTCTTATAATAAGAGGGCATGCCAAAACCATTGTTAGTAGTGAACAATATTTGGTTTTCATCCATTTCTACTTTGGTTACTTCATTGCTCTCAACTTTATCTAAAAAGAAGGAATAGCTAACCTCTTCAACCTTAGGTTTCATTAGATAGGGGAATACAATCCAGTTGAGTAGTAAAACTACTAAGAATGCAATCCCGTAATAGAATAAAATAGGTTTTGGTGGTTTAGGTTTTTTATTTCTATCATGCTTAATCATCTATTGCCTCCATTCTTTCGACAACGAAGGAACGAAATATTTTCATTCCCGCTATCATAGTTTCATATTCTGTCATGTTTTTTTCAAGTATTTTGCTTCTCAACAATGACATATTATAGTTGTAAAATATATTTAATTTTTCTTTTCCCTTTGAAGTTAAACTTACCAAGGTAATTCTTTGGTCATCTTTTGAACGATAACGATTCAATAAGCCTTTTTTAGCTAATATGGAACAAGTCCGACTGACATTTCCGAAGTCACGATTTATTGCTTTTGACAGTTCACTGATATTCATCACAGAACCTCTATCTAATTCTATTAAAACCCGCAATTCCTGAGGGGTTAAGTCATATTGATATTGTATTTTGCGAGCTAATATATTTATAAGTGACTGTATATCATCGAGCAAGTTCCAAATTTCTATATATGGTTTAGTTTTGTCCTTCATTCACACCTTCCTTTTTACATAAAAATAAAATTGTTTGTTACATACATATTTTATACT
>JAAYKZ010000469.1 GCA_012522165.1 Clostridiales bacterium | reverse complement strand
GTCCTTGATTGTCGTGCCTTCCAATACTTCCATCTTTACCTCTGCATCTATGATTACTTCTTCAAAGTCCCCGTCCGGTATTATTTCTTCTCTGGCTTTAAGTACTGTTATGGTTTGTATGCCTTCTCCCTCTATATGAGCTCCGGATTGTAGTTTGAGTTTATGTATTTTGGTGCTGTCTGATGCAACTATTCTGACCTTACCGCCAACTTTAATGACAATTACTTCTTCACATGTAAAGTTGACTAGATGGATACTGTCTTCTCCGCCCCCGCGGATCGTGGTTATGCCCTTTACTGTGACATTTTCTAGGGTTACGTCTCCTTCGCCTATGCCTTCATTTAGGTATAGGTTGCCTTCTATTACCATGTTCCTCAAGGTTACTCCGGGTACGTTTATGGCCACGTCTTTGGATATGGTTTCGATGCCTTCTTCTGGCCCGTAAATGCCCGGCTCGTCGTATGTTACGGCAAGGGCCTTTAAGGCATTGTCAAGCATTGTGACGGTTTCTGCCCTGGTTATCTCTTTTTCAGGTCTAAAGCTTCCATCGGGATATCCTCCCATGTAGCCCTTGGCTGTAAGCGCCCCTATGTATGGTCTGCTCCAGTTTGGAATGGAGTCTTTGTCTGTAAACTGGTCTACGTTATTTTGCAATTCAAGATTTAATGCTTTGCAAAGGGCTACTGCCGCTTCCTGGCGGCTTATTTCCACATTGGCTTTTACGGTGCCGTCTTGGTATCCTGATATGTATCCTGCTTTTACTGCTTTAGCTATCTCATCATAGAACCAATCATTTGCTGAAACATCGGAGAATCCTATTGCTGCTTTTTCGCTAATGCCAAAGGCTCTATTGACCAAAGCCATAAATTCTGCTCTGGTTATGCTGTCGTCAGGCCTAAAGGTCCCATCAGTATAGCCTTTTATTAGGCCTTGTTGTACCCATTTGGTTATTGTTTCTTTGGCCCAATGGCCATCGACATCCGTAAACTCAATTTCAGACTGGGCAAAAGCAGTTGTTCCAGAAGGAAAAAGCCCAAGGAAGAATACCAATGTTACAATCAAGCTCAGCCAACATCTTACTCTTCTACTCATTGAGTCTTACTCGCTCCTTTCTTGATAACAAAAAGATTACTAATATGCACTTTTGCTTTGACTCTGACCAAGTATCACGATCATGGGGTTTGTTTCTTGTCCATTGAGAATTCAGCTTGGGCAATTATTATATGCGGGTCTAAAAGCCATGCCTCCTTTCTTTGTTGAGAATAATATGCACTTCTTTCCGACGTTTTAATTAATCAATTAGTAACATGGATATATATTTATGTGTCCTGCTATTTAAGTTGTAGTAAAATTCTACTATTTTTTACATACTACCATATATTTAACTATTTGTTCAAGTAATTATTTTGACTTTTTATTAAATATTGTGATAAATCTTGGTATACTCATTTGGTGTTTTTGTTTTTTCTTGATATTATATGAACTATTGTATGTTATGTAACACAATGACGATTTTGTTGCGAAAAATGGAAGGGACATTTTCCCTTCCTATTTATATTTGGATCTATGATATTTTAGCTCATTGTCGCTTCAAGGAAACCCTCTATCCCATGATCGTGCCCTTCATCAAAGCTAGTCCTGAGTCTGACATAGTGAGTATGAAAACCTCCGCTCAAACTTATGGCCGGTCCGCTAGTGCCCCTGTAATAGTGGTAGTGCCCGTGGTCAAAGCTGGTCCTACCTGAAATTTCGTGGTAGTGTTGGCCATGGTCGTATATTCCTGAAGGAATGGGTGGGCTGCTGACCCCAAGATGCATATGGCAATGGCCCTTATCACAAGTGGTGATGCCGTTATGGACATGGACATGCCCATGGGTTTTTCCTCTGTTTTGTTCTGTAGTCATTTATATCACCTCTTTTGCCTTTTCTATATAATTTAAGCTATGAAAAGTCTACACTCTGTGTTACTGTCAATTTTCTGCTTTTTCAGTAGGCCATCCCATGTCTTAAGCAGACCTTCGACCCTTGATTAAAATATAATGTAAACAACGAACGGCATTTATATTGCAAATACATCGACATTTTCGAAATATATTGACAAATATACTGGAAATTTATAATATATAAATACGCAAGTATGTGAGGAGTTGCGCAAATGGTCGACTTGAATAGGTTTGAGGAATTTCTCAGCATCTGGCAAAGCTAAAATCTGCCGGTATTGTAAAAAGCAAGCGTTTGGGTAACG
>JAAYKZ010000468.1 GCA_012522165.1 Clostridiales bacterium | reverse complement strand
TGTGAAAATGTTGCACAATTGCATTTGGATATTGTAGAGAAAATGGACAAACGTATTGAGGAAATAAAGGCAGGAAAATATACAAGAATATAACAGATATCATAGAACAAGCTTAAATTAACCTATTAAGCAGTTCAATAATATGGCTATTGCCCCTTTGCTTAGTTATACACTGTAAATGATAACTGGTAGAATAGCAAAATAGACAAAGCCAACAATAAATTGTTCGGATATGGATTTAACCATATCCGAACTAATAATAAGTCTAGAATTTCTATCTAATCTAACTCTTTTGCAAGCTCAAACACTTCCTGAATTTCTTTGGATTCTTCAGGTGTTAGATAAGATACTATGACTATAGCAATGCAGGACAATAAAAATGCAGGTAACAGTTCATAAATATCAAATACACCGCCCAAAGGCCTTATTAGTAAATTCCAAATAAATACCATAGAGCCACCAGTTATCATGCCTGCAATTGCACCTATTCTAGTTATTCTTTTCCAAAACAAGGAGAAAAGCATAACAGGTCCAAATGTAGCACCAAAACCTGCCCAGGCGAAGGAGACCACAGTAAAGATGACGCTATTTTCATCCAAAGCAATAATTACTGCAACTAATGCAACTATTAGGAGGGTAATTCTAGAAACAATTAAAACTTCCTTATCTGATGCATCTTTTTTTATTATACCTTGATAAATATTTTTTGAAAGTGCAGAAGCAGCTATTAGCAAATAAGAATCAGAAGAACTAATGGTTGCAGCTAGAATTCCAGCCATAACGATGCCAGCAACAAAAGGAACGAAATAGTCCATTGACATTATAATAAAAATATTCTCTGCTTGACTTTGAGTAAGTAGCTCTGTTGGAAAAAGAATGCGCCCTATGATACCAATGCCAACCGCTGCTGTTAGAGAGATAATTACCCAGACCGCAGCTATTCTTCTGGACATAGTTAATTCACTAGGCTCTTTAATTGCCATAAACTTTAATAAAACATGGGGCATACCAAAATATCCAAGCCCCCAAGATAAAGTGGAGATGATGGATAGTAGCCCATAGCTCGTAGCTTTACCAAATAGTGCTTGCCCATTTTCACCTATCTGTTGTACACCGTCAACAACTTGAGGTTGAGCCATACCAAAGAAATCAAAAAAACCTGGTATCGATTTTGCATTATCAATAACTGTTTTTAACCCACCAGAGCTAGATACACCAAACACTAGTACAGCTGTAAGAGCAAAAATCATAACAATTCCTTGCATAAAATCCGATGCACTTTCTGCTAAAAAACCGCCTACAAATGTATATAGTACAACAAATATAGCGCCTGCGATCATCATATAAAGATATTTTGTATCAAATAGTTTGCTGAATAATTTTCCTACTGTTACAAAACAGCTAGCAGCATAAACAGTAAAAAATACAAGAATAAAAAGGGCTGCGATTGTTAGAATTATTTTCTTGTCTTCCTTGAATCTGTTGCTTAAAAAGTCTGGAATAGTTATAGCATTTCCAGCAACATGGGAATAAACACGAAGTCTTTTTGCTACAAATAACCAGTTTAGGTATGTACCTATGGCTAGGCCAATTGCAGTCCAGGCTGCGTCACTTAAACCACACCAGTAGGCAACACCTGGTAAACCCATTAACAGCCAACCACTCATATCAGAAGCTTCAGCTGCCATAGCTGTTATCCAAGGGCCCAGTGATCTACCCCCTATAAGGTAATTGTCACTACTCTCACTAGCACGCCTCGCGTAAAAGACTCCAATCACTATTACCATGGCAATATATAGAGTCATAGCAATAGAAATTTGTAAACTTGCCTCCATAATTCATCCTCCTAATATGTATTTTTTATACTTTTATGTATTAGCATACTAATATGATAAAGTTACATATATCTATTCTAACGAAAATTGGCAAAAATGTACATACTAATTTTATTAATTTCTATAAATATTATAATGTACTAACTATTCATGTTATCATTTAATTACATCTATTACCTTTCGCAATATAACATTGATATAATTTTTACTTG
>JAAYKZ010000050.1 GCA_012522165.1 Clostridiales bacterium | reverse complement strand
GTAATAGGTTGTTTGGGTAAAACTATTATACCTTAAGGAGTCCGAGGCTTTCAATTTTCATTTAACTTAACAGAACGAAAGTTATGTAAGGGTGGGGGATAATGAATCTAAAGCTATTCCTTTTATCTTTTTGGTAGTTATTTATTGCAGAACTAGGTGATAAAACTCAGTTAACAGTATTTACTCTTGTGACCCAGCATAAGGAGCCATGGCCAATTTTTCTAGGATCTTCTTTAGGTCTCATTGTTGTTACACTATTGGGAACTTTTTTTGGGGAATTGGTATGCAAATATATACCAGCCACCATACTAAAGCTGGCGGCTGGCATAATGTTTGTGGTAATGGGATTCTTCATTCTAAAGGAGTGTATAGGGGAATTATAATAATCCCATAATATGAAAACCAGCATCTACATGAATGTTTTCTCCAGTTATTCCCCGGGACAGAGAACTCAAAAGGAAAACTGCTGTATCACCCACTTCACGTTGGGTGATAGTTTTTCGAAGGGGAACTTTTTCTTCATATACCTTAAGGATATCGCCAAATCCCTTTATTTCTCGAGCGGCTACAGTTTTTATGGGGCCTGCTGAGATGGAATTTACACGAATGTTTTCTGGCCCCAAATCGGCAGCCAAGTACCGAACAGATGATTCTAGAGCCGATTTGGCCACCCCCATAACGTTGTAGTTTTGTACAACACGTTCTCCTCCGATATAGGTGAGGGTAACAATGCTGCCGCCCTCCTTCATCAGAGACCGCCCATATTTGCAAATAGGCACTAGGGAATAAGCACTAATATCTTGGGCTAGAAGATAGCCTTCACGAGAGGTCTCATAATAGACGCCTTCTAGTTCTTCTTTCTTTGCATAGGCTATACTATGAACTATGCCGTGGATAATGCCAAAATCTTTTTCTATATTACTAAATAGCTCAATAATATCTCCATCTTGGGTTACATCACATTTATAGAGGCGAATTTGAGGCAGATTTGCTGTTAACTTCTCAAGGCTAGCTAGATTTCTTTCCCCTTGATAAGTGAGAATCAAATTTGCGCCTGCGTCCAAACAAGCTTCAGCAATGCCCCAAGCAATACTCCACTTATTAGCAACTCCCATTATTAAGATTGTCTTATCTTTAAGCAAAGCGTTCATTTATAACCATTCCTTTCGTCCTTTGGTTCAAAACCAACAAATTGGTTATATAAATTATAAAGGAACTTATAGATAGGTTCAAGGACATAAAACCTATAAAAGATTAAATAATCTTTGAATTATTTGCAAAAAGATAGTATTATAATATAATAATGTTGGACAACCGGCAATGTTGTGTTATAATATTAAAGATTATTAACGTACATAGAAATAAAGGAAAAACTAAGGAGGACGTTTTTGTGAAAACTAGTGTAGAAAAACTTGAAAATAGCAAAGTTAAATTAGAAATTGAGGTAGATGCCCAGCAATTCGATGAAGCCATGCAAAAGGCCTATATAAAGAATAGAAAACATATTAATATTCCTGGTTTTAGAAAAGGCAGAGCACCTCGCCAGATTATAGAACGCTATTATGGTGAAGGCATTTTCTATGAAGATGCCATAAATGAAGCTTGTCCTAAGGCTTATGAAGAGGCTGTAAGAGAAAGTGGCATAGAGCCAGTAGGCCAACCTACAATTGATATTGTACAAATTGGTGGAGGTAAAAGCCTTATCTTTACAGCAGAGGTTACTGTTAAACCTGAGGTAGAGCTGGGACAGTATAAAGGAATAGAAATTAATAAGGTTGAGTATAATGTTACAGACCAGGATATAGATGATCAGCTTCAAATGATAAGAGAGCAAAATGCAAGATGGGTTTCTGTTCAGGATAGGCCAGCAAAAGAAGGAGACCTTCTAACCATTGACTACAAGGGCTATGTAGATGGAGAAGCATTTGAAGGAGGTACCGCTGAAAATCAGACCTTAGAAATTGGTTCTCAACGCTTTATACCTGGATTTGAAGAACAATTAGTAGGTATGAATGTTGGAGATGAAAAGGAGATTCAGGTAACCTTCCCTGAGGAATATCATGCTGAAAACTTAAAAGGTAAAGAAGCTACTTTTGAAATCAAGGTTCATGAGATAAAAGAGAAAGAATTGCCAGAGCTTGATGACGAGTTTGTCAAGGATATAAGTGAATTTGATACTCTTGAGGAATATAAAGCTAACCTTAGAAAGACCATGGAAGAAAATGCAAAGCAAAGGGAAAAGGTAGAAATGGAAAACCAACTACTGGAGAAGGTAGTGGAAAATGCTAAAGTAGATATACCAGAAGTCATGGTTGAAAATGAGATTGATGCAATGGTTAGGGATATGGACTTTAGGATGCGTTATCAAGGTTTAGATTTACAAAGCTACCTTGATATGATAAATACTTCCATGGAAGATTTTAGAGCCCTATTTAAGAATGACGCATATAATAGGGTTAAGCTACAACTAACTTTGGAACAGGTTATAAAGGAAGAAAAAATCGAAGCTAGCGATGAAGATCTAGAGCGCGAATATGCTAAAATTGCAGAACAGTATAAGTTAGATGTTGATAGAGTAAAAAATGATTACCAGGGCCAGGAAGAGAGTCTTAAGAGGAGTCTAGCTGTACAAAAAGCTGTAGATTTCCTTATGGAAAATGCAGTAATTGTTGAAAAACAGGAACAAACACAAGAAGAAGAGCAAGAATCTACAGAGGAAGCAACTCAAGAGTAAACATAATAGATGTATAAATGTGTATCAGGATATTAATTAAGAGGGAGGGGACAATAAGTGAATTTAGTACCTATTGTTGTTGAACAGACTAATCGGGGAGAAAGATCCTATGATATATATTCCCGATTGCTGGAAGATAGAATAATATTTTTGGGTGGACCTATAAGCGATGTAACGGCTAACTTGGTAGTAGCACAACTACTGTTTTTAGAAGCCAAAGATCCTGACAAGGATGTATTGCTTTATATAAATAGCCCTGGGGGTTCAGTAACTGCTGGAATGGCAATATATGATACAATGCAATATATTAAATGCGATGTATCCACAATATGTGTTGGAATGGCTGCTTCTATGGGTGCCTTTCTATTAGCCGCTGGCACCAAGGGAAAGCGTTTGGCCTTACCTAACAGTGAGATTATGATTCATCAACCCTTGGGTGGTGCCCAAGGTCAAGCTTCAGATATTGCTATACATGCTGAACATATATTGAAGCTGAAGAAAAAAATAAATCAAATTCTTGCTGATCGAACAGGACAATCAATTGAAAAAATAGAGAGGGATTCTGACCGTGACTTCTTTATGTCTGCAGAAGAAGCGAAGGCCTATGGCCTTATAGATGATGTTATTACCTCTCGTAAATAAAACAATGTAAGATGCATACTATATTATATTGAAAGAAAGTACGCTCTAATCCGCAAGCCATATAGCCTAATGGTAAGAGCGAAACATGGAAACATATGGTTATAGAAGAGGTGAAAGTATGTCTAGATATGACGATAGAAAGCAGCTCAAATGTTCATTCTGCAGTAAGACTCAAGAACAGGTTAGGCGTTTAGTAGCTGGTCCTGGGGTTTATATATGCGATGAATGTATAGAGTTATGCCAAGAAATTATTGAAGAAGAATTTGATGATGCTACTGATTTTGATATAAAAGATATACCAAAACCTAGGGAGATTAGAGAGATTCTTGATCAATACGTAATTGGTCAAGAGGCTGCTAAGAAAACCTTATCGGTAGCAGTATATAATCATTATAAAAGGATAAACAGCGATGTATCCAAAGATGATGTGGAAATTTCTAAAAGCAATATTGTGATGCTAGGGCCTACAGGCTCAGGTAAAACTTTGTTAGCCCAGACCTTGGCTAAAATATTAAATGTACCTTTTGCCGTAGCCGATGCTACTTCCTTAACTGAAGCAGGTTACGTAGGTGAGGATGTAGAAAATATCTTACTGAAATTGATACAAGCAGCTGATTATGATGTTGAAAGAGCCGAAAAGGGCATAATATATATAGATGAAATTGATAAAATAGCTAGAAAGTCTGATAATCCTTCCATAACTAGAGATGTGTCAGGGGAAGGAGTGCAACAAGCACTGCTTAAAATTTTAGAGGGAACTGTTGCTAGTGTACCTCCACAGGGGGGTAGAAAACATCCCCATCAGGAGTTTATACAGATAGACACGACCAACATATTGTTTATATGCGGTGGTGCCTTTGATGGAATAGAAAAGATTATACAAAACAGAATTGGGAAAAAATCCATAGGCTTTGGTGCTGAGATACGAAGTAATCAGGATACAGATATTGGAGAAATTTTAGCTCAAATCCTTCCTGAGGACCTATTGAAGTATGGATTGATTCCCGAGTTTGTTGGTCGAGTACCAGTAATTGTTACCTTGAATGCCCTAGATGAAGAAGCATTGGTCAAGATTCTAAGAGAACCTAAAAACGCACTGATTAAGCAGTATCAGAAACTCCTGGAAATGGACGGGGTTGCCTTAGAATTTGAGGAGGAAGCCCTTAAACTGATAGCTAGCAAGGCTATTGAAAGAAAAACTGGAGCTCGTGGCTTAAGAGCCATCCTTGAAGAAATCATGCTAAACGTGATGTATGACATTCCATCTAGAGATGATGTAGAGAAATGTATCATTACCAAGGATACTGTAGAAAATCACAGCGATCCAATATTGATTCTTTCAGAAGGTCAAAAAAGACGAAAGGGAATAAAGAAGACAAAGGAAAAAAGAGAATCAGTGTCTTAAATATAAATAGGAGCCTATAGGGCTCCTATATTATATAGAAATAGTTGCCAGTAAAGTAATTGGATAAAAGCTGCCTCTATACAGCATAATAAAAATATCATGCCAAAACGTAAAAGGGTTATTGAATAAAGGAGGCAGTGCTTTGCTGGGTAATATATTAGCTGCAATAAATTTATTTTTTTCCGTTGTAATAGGCTTATATTTTCTTAGTTTGCTTAAGGGACAACAGGGGAATAAGGTAGCAGTAGAAAAAGAATCCAGGAAGGAATTGGAAAAACTTCAGAGACTTCGGGAAATTTCGCTTAGTGAACCTTTATCGGAAAAGACAAGACCTAAGGCTTTTGATGAAATAATTGGACAGGAGGAAGGGCTGAAGGCCTTAAGGGCAGCCTTATGCGGACCCAATCCCCAGCATGTATTGATATATGGGCCCCCAGGTGTGGGAAAGACTTGCGCAGCTCGGGTAGTTCTTGAAGAAGCAAAAAAAAATCCTGCTTCGCCTTTTCGTAAGGACGCCAAGTTTATTGAGATGGATGCTACTTCTATCCGGTTTGATGAGCGAAGTATCGCAGATCCCTTGATTGGATCGGTACATGATCCTATCTATCAAGGCGCTGGCCCTTTGGGAGTAGCGGGTATACCCCAGCCAAAACCAGGTGCTGTCACCAAGGCCCATGGAGGAGTTTTATTTTTAGACGAAATAGGAGAGCTCCATCCCATACAGATGAACAAGCTGCTCAAAGTTCTGGAAGACCGCAAGGTGTTTTTTGAAAGTGCCTATTACAATTCAGAGGACAGCAATATTCCTAGACATATACACGATATCTTTAAGAATGGACTTCCTGCAGATTTTAGATTAGTAGGTGCTACTACGAGAAGTCCTGAAGAGATACCCCAGGCCATTAGGTCTAGGTGTATGGAGATTTTTTTCAGAGGTCTTACTCCAGAAGAAAATATGATTATAGCAAGAAATGCTGCTAAAAAAGCTGGATTTGATATTGATGAGAAGAGTGTAGAAAAGATAGGTCGGTATGCAACAAACGGTAGAGATACTGTCAATATGGTTCAGTTAGCTGGCGGTTTAGCTTTATCAGAAGGTCGAAACAATATTCAGATAAAGGATGTAGAATGGGTAATAGATAGCTGCCACTATTCTCCGCGGCCAGAAAAGAAGATAACAGACAAACCTCAAATTGGGTATGTTAATGGTTTAGCGGTATATGGTGCAAATTTGGGAACTATTATTGAGGTTGAAGCTTCAGCTATTCCCACTATTAAGGGTAATGGAATTGTTACAGTAACAGGTATTATAGATGAAGAGGAAATAGGCACAGGCGGAAAGAAAAGCAGACGAAAAAGTACCGCTAAAGGCTCTGTGGATAATGTGATGACTGTTATAAGAAAATTTCTAGATGTGGATCCAAGAGATTATGATATTCACCTTAACTTCCCAGGAGGAGTACCAATCGATGGTCCATCGGCTGGAATAAGCATGGTAACAGCCATATATTCTGCAATAAAGGGGTTGCCCGTTGATAATGCTGTGGCCATGACGGGTGAGATATCCATTAGAGGTGAGGTTAAAGCCGTGGGAGGAGTTAATGCCAAGTTACAGGCAGCGGTGCAGGCTGGAGTGGAGAAAGCCATAATACCCAAGGATAATTGGAACGAGCAATATTTGGACTATCCTATTAGTGTAATTCCCGTTTCGAGAATAGAGGAAGTTGTAAGTCAAGCTCTATGGGATAGCAACCAACAAAAGAAGTTAGAGTCTACTACACAAAATACCAATTTACTTAGCGCATCAGGAAGAAGCAATTATACAACTTAAGGGTACTTTCAAAGCTATTTAAAAATGCCGAGCTATTAGCCGGCATTTTTTACCTTGCATGGGTTTGTACTAAAGGATATAATTATTATACCTTATGACATGATCAGGTTAAATTTTTGACAGCATTATAACTAATAAAGGAGCGAATGATGATGTCAAGCAAAAATACAATTACCAGGACATTGCCACTGCTTCCCCTTAGGGGATTGACGGTTTTTCCATATATGGTTTTACATTTTGATGCCGGTAGACCCAAATCCGTTGCGGCTTTGGAGCAGGCCATGGTTAATAACCAGGAAATATTTTTAGTAGCTCAAAAAGAGCCAGAAATTGATGATCCCGATGAGGATGGCCTATATAAAGTTGGAACGGTATCTAAGATTAAGCAACTGCTCAAGTTGCCTGGGAATACTATTAGAGTTTTGGCGGAAGGTATTAATAGGGGAAGAGTTATAGAATTTCTTGATAATGATAAGTTTTTTGAAGTAGTAATAGAAGAGCAAATAAGCGACGAGGAAGTGGATGATTTAGAAAGTGAAGCATTGATGAGAACAGTTATGAATGCCTTTGAGGAATACATCAAGCTTAGCAATAAAGTATCTCCAGATGCTCTAATTTCCATCAATGCTGTTGAAGAGCCTGGCCAATTTGCTGATATTGTGGCAGCAAATGTACTGGTAAAAAATAGTGATAAGCAAGAAGTTTTAGAAGCCTTCGATCCTATGAACAGGCTTGAAATCCTATATAAATTTTTAGAGAGAGAAATTCAGATATTAAAAATTGAAAAGAAGATAAATATACGGGTTAAGAAACAGATAGACAAGGTACAAAGGGAATATTATCTTAGAGAACAGATGAAGGCCATCCAAAAGGAATTAGGAGAAAGCGACAGTATATCTTCCGAAGTAGAAGAATATAGGGAGAAAATAGAAAAGGCTAATCTACCTGAAGAAGTAGAGGAAAAAGCAGAAAAAGAGTTAGAGCGTTTTTCTAGAACTCCTGTTTCCTCCCCAGAAAGTGCCATAATTCGCACCTATTTAGATTGGATATTAGAACTGCCTTGGAATTATGAAACTGAAGATAATAAAGATTTAAGAAAAGCAGCCCGTATTTTGGATGAAGATCACTATGGATTGGAAAAGGTAAAAGAACGGATACTAGAATACCTAGCTATCCTTCAGCTTACAGAGAGTATGAAGGGGCCTATATTGTGTTTTGTAGGACCACCAGGGGTAGGAAAGACATCTATTGCTAAATCTATAGCTAGGGCACTGGGCCGGAAGTTTGTACTCATGTCCTTGGGAGGAGTACGGGATGAAGCTGAAATTAGAGGGCATAGGCGGACTTATGTTGGTTCTATTCCAGGAACCATAGTATCTTCTATTAGGCAAGCGGGATAAAAAAATCCAGTTTTTCTGCTGGATGAAATTGATAAGATGAGCAGTGATTTTCGTGGTGACCCTGCATCAGCCTTGTTAGAAGTATTAGATCCAGAGCAGAATTCGTCATTTAGAGATCATTATTTAGAACTGCCCTTTGATTTGTCAAAGGTGATGTTTCTAACTACTGCTAATACACTGGACACTATACCCCGTCCCTTGTTAGATAGGATGGAAGTAATACGTATTGCAGGATACACCGAAGATGAAAAAACCAATATTGCCATAAAGTATCTTATTCCTAAACAGTTAAGGGAACACGGGCTGAAGAAAGGCGATATAATCATACCTGAGAAAACCATTAGGGATATTATTAACTACTACACTAGAGAAGCAGGAGTAAGAAATTTAGAGAGACAGATAGCCACCATTTGTAGAAAAGGCGCAAGAATACTGCTGGAGACAGGCAAAAAGAGGCTTAGAGTAACTCAAAAAGGATTACCCAAATATCTTGGAGTGCCGAGTTTTAGTTATGGCAAAGCAAACAAAAAGAATGAAGTAGGCCTAGTTACGGGACTTGCCTGGACAGCTGTAGGTGGGGATACCCTTAATGTTGAGGTTACACCTATGCCGGGTACTGGCAAGCTGGTGTTAACAGGCCAGCTAGGAGATGTAATGAAGGAATCAGCCAGAGCAGGCCTTAGTTATATAAGGTCCAAGGCTGATGAGTTTGGAATTGATCCAGAATTTTATAAGAATATGGATATCCATATCCATGTGCCTGAAGGAGCCATTCCTAAGGATGGTCCATCCGCCGGAATAACTATGACCACAGCCCTTATTTCTGCATTAACCAAGATACCTGTTAGACGGGATGTGGCTATGACAGGAGAGATCACCCTAAGAGGCAGAGTATTGCCTATAGGAGGGCTAAAGGAGAAAATACTTGCAGCTCATCGAGCTGGCATTGCCAAAGTTATAATTCCAATAGATAACCTTAAGGACTTAGATGAGATTCCGGAGAATATAAAGAAAGAAGTTGAGATAGTGGCTGTGGAGCATATTGAAGAGGTATTGAAACATGCATTAGCTGGAGGGGTAAAAAATGGAGATTCTAAAAGCTGAGTTTATTACTAGTGCAGTAGAGCCTGAGCAGTATCCTACAGATCACTTACCCTATGTGGCATTAGTAGGCAAATCAAATGTAGGTAAATCCTCTATGATAAATACTATTACCAATCGCACCAAATTAGCCAAAACCAGCAGTCAGCCGGGCAAGACCCGGCTGGTAAATTTCTATAAAATTAATGATAACTTCTATTTGGTTGATCTTCCCGGTTATGGATTTGCTCGGGTATCCAAAAAGGAAAAGATTAAGTGGGCTAATATGATTGAGACTTTTTTAGCTACTCCTAATTTAGTGGGTATTATTCATCTAGTAGATATAAGGCATGATCCTACATCGGATGATAGGACTATGATAAATTGGATAAAACACTTTAACATACCCTTAATTGTGCTGGCAACTAAGGCAGATAAGTTGGGAAAAACTCGAATAAAGCCTCAGATAAACAAAATACAAAAGCAACTTGAGCTATCTACAGATATCCCCCTTATTCCTTTTTCATCGGAAACAGGATATGGTAAAGAGGAAGTTCTAAAGGCTTTAGGCCAACTGGTTACAAATCATCTGGATTTTCAGGATTGATAAGTATTACTGTATTACCCAAAGTTATCCTTTGGGTATTTTTTTCTTCTTCTTCCTCTTGTTCTATAACTTTATCAGCTTTATCATGAATATTTCCTTCGGCTTTTTCCTGCTTTTGGTCCTCTTTTTTTACTTGAGTTTCTTCCTGAGAATTCTGTTTATCTGGTTCCGAGCTCTGTTCTTCATGGATCTCAACTTTGTTCTGATCTTCATTTACCTGGATTTTATTTTCTTCTGATATTTCTTTTTTTTCTTCAGGCTCTTCTTCATAAGTTTCTATTTGTGTTTTTTCACTGTGTATTTCTTGCTCTATATTTTTGCTTTCTTTCGATTCATTTATATATTTTTCCTGTTCATGAAACTGTTGAAAACCATATGTCCTGGAGCTAGCTTGTCGAATACGTATATGTAATTGTTTAATTTGAAAGTTTAGTTGTTTAATTTGGGCATTAATATTGAAGAGGGATCTCTCATTTATTTGCATCTGATCCTGAAGGCTATATATTATGGAGTTAAGATGATCGATTTGAGAGAAGAGATTATTAATTGCTTCTCTCATTCTTTTATTATCTTGTTTTAGTGATTCAATAGCTCGTTTCATATTAATCCAATCTATATATTCTCTTTGTTCTGTTTTTTCATTGGATGATGATAATGACCTTTTGGCAGTGTTATCATGATTAGAAGTAGTAGTTAAATTAATACCAGCTATCCTTATATTAGGAAAACCTTGCCCCCATACTTTTACAGTTTTAGGCTTTTCTTTATCTAAGAAAATCATATTATGCAAGACAGCATCATAATGTAAGCTTTCTTTAAGCAATTCTGGTGCCGACCAGGTTTGACCAAGGTCCTTTGAATACATTCTATATAGGGATTTACCTTCTTTCCAAAAACAATAAAGGTCATGATCTTCTATTATTAATGGTGCTTTGATTTCATGGGAACTTTGGTGAATTACTGATTCTTTCCATTCCATACTAGAATCTTTTGTAAATTTTGATAGATGTCTTATCTCATAGTTTTGTTCTACTTTTCTAGCCCAAAGCACATGCAGATTTAGCTGTGAGTCCACAGAGAATTCGTAGCTATAATCATCTGATGAAGAGTGAATCGTTATTGGATCAATCCAAGAAAGAGCTGCAGGATCGTAGATGCAGTGGTAAAGATGAAAACGTTGTCGCCATTTTTGTGTAAATAGCATGTGGAGTCTGTCTTTATTATCAACATAAAGGCTTTGAAATTTGGTCATTTGATCGGACATGAATTTCCAAAGCTTTCCACCATACCATTTGCCTTTATGGAGATAATAATGTACCAGTAATTCTCCACTTCTGCTTAATGAATGGTCAATATAGTATAATATATGTACTCCTGTGGACGAAGACAGTATGGAGAAATAGGGTATATCCTGGAATCTAGAATAAATTCTTTCTATAACTTGACTTTTCCATTTGTCATCTGAAAATTCAAAGTATATTAAATGCCGGGTTGTAGTATAGCCAAGAAGTCGAATAATACCCATATTATCTATAGTAACACTAAAATTCTCTATAGGTTGTGTATTTATATATTCATGAGTAGACCAATCTTCTGCTATTTTGGTGGTGTACATAATTTTTTTGTTTTCCGATAAATAGAAATACCATATGACACCTTTTTCGTCCTGTAGAATATAATTGATTTTATGATTAATCATATCATTCATAAGACTACCCCCTTCCAAAAGATATTAGGTTTAAATTATATAGGTATTCACAAAAAAACCTTCTTTTACATACTATGCAATATAAGGAGCACACATGCTCCAACATATAGAACCACTTATTAAAGGGGGTTGTAAGATGTCTTTTTATTCTCAGAAGAATCAAGGTAATGAGATGTGTCCTTCACTAATTGGCTTCGAGGGATTAAAAAGGATCAAAGAACGGGTCTGCGTTCAGGTAAATAAAGTATATGATGCTTGCTTGCAACAGGAGACTTTAGAAGATGTGAGAGTGAATCTGACCCATATTAGGGGTAGTGGTTTTGAGCCACCTCTAAATATAATAAGTTGTAGGAGTACTTCTATTACAGGAAAATTGGTAGGGACCATAATTGAAAGACTAGAGGATAGACCTAATTTTGCAAGGGTAAGAACAAAAGTAGAAATACCTATCGAAGTTGTATTCGAAGATAAAAAGGGCAGGGAGGGTTCTGGTAGAGCTGTTATTGTAGTACCTAAAGACGTTATAATGTTTGTACCAGACGAATCAGTGATTCCTTTCCAATTAGAAAGCGTTGTCAATGCTATTTGTGTTTCCGGAATGTTTGTACCCGGAGATGCTTTCAGGTTTGATCTTGATGTATGTATCACCATTATACTCAAGATAATCGCTAAGGTAGAACTGCTAATACCAGCATTTGGTTTCTGTGATATTCCTCCTTGCGAAGAGTTTGCAGCTAATATCTGTGATGAATTCTTCAGACTACCTCTATTCCCGCCACAGCTTGAAGATATGCCCTTGGATCCTAAACCTCGTCCCAGACCAAGGCTATTATCTGAAGAGGATGACGAATCATGTTTGACCAAAAACCTATAGATTGTTTAACCTATAGGTTTGTTGATTATAGGCAATAAGCTAATTTAATTTCAAAAAGAACTCGATAAATAAGGCACTTCATGGTAAAATAAAGGTAATATCGAAATCATATGTGTTAAGTTTTATTATGCAATATTAAAGAAGCGAAAATATAATTAAAGGGGTGTGTGAAATATGACAAGGGAAAATTTAGTAAAACAATGGGTTTTGGAGGGAAAAACTTCTTTGGGCATTGAGCTGGGATCCACCAGAATTAAAGCTGTGCTCATAGGCGAGGATCATAGCCCAATCGCATCTGGAAGCCATAACTGGGAAAATAGACTAGAAAATGGAATTTGGACATATTATCTGGATGATGTATGGACTCGCTTACAAAGCAGCTATGCTGCACTTGTTGAGGATGTACATAATAAGTACGGAATTACTCTTACTAAAGTAGGCTCTATGGGCTTTTCTGGCATGATGCATGGTTATATGGTATTTGACAAAGAAGGAAATCAGTTGGTACCTTTCCGTACCTGGCGTAATACCATCACCGAAGAAGCAGCTAGAATACTGACTGAAAAGTTCCAATTTAACATTCCTCAACGCTGGAATATTGCTCATCTGTATCAAGCCATATTAAATAAGGAAGATCATGTAAAGGATATTGCATTTTTGACAACTTTAGCTGGATATGTCCATTGGAAGTTGACAGGAGAAAAAGTGCTAGGAGTAGGAGAAGCATCAGGAGTATTTCCCATAGACAGCACTAAAAATGACTATAATGAAAAAATGATGGAAGAGTTTGACCAGATGATATCTCATCTCTCATTTGATTGGAAACTAAGGGATATTTTACCCGAAGTTCGAAATGCAGGAGAAGTTGGAGGAGTCTTAACGGAAGAAGGTGCAAGACTGTTAGATCCAACTGGAAAACTAGAAGCAGGTATTCCTCTGTGCCCACCAGAGGGTGATGCGGGAACTGGTATGGTAGCAACCAATAGTATTGCTGAGCGTACTGGTAATGTTTCAGCAGGCACATCTATTTTTGCAATGATCGTACTGGATAAAGACTTAAGTCAAGTATATCCTGAGATTGATATGGTTACTACTCCTACAGGCAAACCGGTAGCAATGGTGCATTGCAATAACTGTACCTCTGATCTGGATGCATGGATTCGTGTATTTGGAGAAGTTTTAACAGAAATGGGTGTAGAAGTGAACAAGCCAGCCCTCTATGATGCCCTATACTTTAAGGCACTAGAAGGAGATAGGGATTGTGGCGGATTGCTTTCCTATAATTATTATTCAGGCGAGCCAATTACTCAATTTGAAGAAGGACGACCCTTATTTGTCCGTACACCAGACAGTAATTTTAACTTTGCTAATTTTGCTCGTTGCTTACTATTTTCCACCATGGGAACTTTGAAGATCAGTATGGATATACTTACAGAAAAAGAGAATGTTAAGGTAGAAAAACTGCTAGGTCATGGAGGCTTATTTAAAACTAAAGGTGTTGGTCAACAACTCATGGCAGGTGCATTAAATGTTCCTGTAGCTGTAATGGAATCTGCTGGTGAAGGCGGTGCTTGGGGTATTGCACCATTAGCTGCTTACATGCAAAGAAAACAAGACGGCGAGACACTAG
>JAAYKZ010000006.1 GCA_012522165.1 Clostridiales bacterium | reverse complement strand
TAATATGAAAAAAGACAAAATTTTGGTAAGGGGTAGTAAAATCACGTATACTGATTGGACGGAATTTTTATTCTCGCTTGTAGTAGTTTTACTTAGTATATTTGCATTTATTATAGTGGCATATCCTATATATTTTATATTAATTGCTTCTATTAGTAACGCTAATTTGGTTAATCAAGGGCAAGTAATATTATTACCTAGAGGTATAAATTTCTATGGTTATAGACAAATCTTTAATGATAATAGGATATGGGTAGGATATGCTAATACCATTTTTTACACAGTTATTGGAACCTTTCTAAATTTAGCTGTAACACTACCAGCAGCTTATACGCTTTCGAGAAAAGATTTTCGATGCAGAAGGTTTATCATGGCTATTTTTGTTTTTACCCTATTCTTCAATGGAGGAATGATTCCAACCTATTTACTAATAAAGAATCTAAGTTTGATCGATACACGCTGGGTAATGGTTATAGTTGGAGCAGTCAATGTGTTCAACTTAATTATAACAAGAACATTTTTCGAAACATCAATTCCTAACGAATTATATGAGGCTGCTATACTTGATGGGTGTGATCATTTTCGTTATTTTGCTAAGGTGGTGCTTCCTTTATCAAAAGCTGTTATATCTGTCATTTTCCTTTATGATATGGTTGGGCATTGGAATGATTTTTTCAAAGGATTGCTTTATCTAAATGATAACAACTTACAGCCATTACAGATTGTACTTAGGAATATATTACTTGCTAATGAGGCATTTAAAGGTGGAATTGCTTCAGGTGCTGGAGAAGGACTTGGCAGTTATGCACAGCAGTATGCTGATCAAATTAAGTTTGCAGTAATTATAGTATCTACGCTACCCGTAATCTGTATTTACCCATTTATCCAGAAGTATTTTGAAAAAGGCGTTTTGATAGGTGCAATTAAAGGATGAGTGTAATATGCAGTCCGCTAGATTATCTTATATTATTAATATCTGTGTTTATGTATATCATTCAATTCAATGGATTTTGCAAGCAAGGCAAGAATAGGATTGCCAGAAACAGTCCACCTTTGGTGGTAAGCACTTGTATGATATCCTGAAGTCATATAGGAAAGGGGATAAAAAATATGCAGGGAGCACTCAAAGATACTGGTTATCTGAGTAAATATGTCGATAAAGATAATTGTAAACTAAGAAAGAATGGACATGACCAGTTTCAGATGAGTATACACAAGACTAACCTTTCCCGTGATACTTCAATAGCATTGTACTATCATTGGCACGAAGAATTAGAGATTCTTTTTATGACTAAAGGAATAATAAGAGTCTCCGTTGCCCATGAACAGTATATATTATCTAGTGGAGACATTTTAATAATCCCGCCAACCTTACCTCATAAGGCATATCAGCAAGGAACAGAAGATATAGAATTTTTTACTATATTGGTACATATGAATTTCCTTTCAAGTTGTGATTATGATTTAATTCAGGATAAATATATTCTGCCTGTTTTTATGGGACAGAAAAATACAATAAGAAAAATAGATCTAAACAATGTACATTACGCCGAGATACGCAAGAATATAGAATATATTCTTAAATGGTATCGTATTAAACATAAAGGATATGAATTATTGATAAAAAGTAATATGTATTACATTTTGTACTACTTGATTGAAGGCTGGAATAAAGAGGAAAACGATAGCGTGGTAAATTACAACCTTAAGTGGATAAGAGATATTTTGTACTATATTAACAATAATTATAATCGCAAAATATCATTAACGGAAATGGCAAATTATGTAGGTATGAGTAAAGGCTATTTTTGCCGCTCAATGAAAAAGGCATTTAATGAATCTGCAATGGATTTTTTAAATCGTTATCGTGTGATAAAGTCGGTGGAGCTGATAAGAAATACTGATAAGAAATTAGGGGATATTGCTTTTGAAGTGGGATTTAGCAATGTGAACAGCTTTACAGATTCATTTAAAAACATAATGGGATGTACGCCTTCTCAGTTTCGTCAGAAATTAATAAGGAAAGTCCTATAATAAAAACACTGGATAATTATATAGGCAATTGAGGATAGATAAATGGTATTAATTGTGTAAGGAGGAGTAAGGATGGTAACAAACAAAAATGAAAAAAAAGGATTTTTGCTTGTATACACTAGAAAACCTGTAGAAGGTAGTTACAGCTTAGGTCTAGGAAATAGCATACATATGGCATACAGTGATGACGGAGTGAACTACAAACCCTTAAATCAAAACTATGGAATAGTATTCCCATCAGCAACTTTAAGTTCCCGAAATACAATCAATGAAAAGGGATTAAAAAATCCGTATATATTTTATTGCGAAGATAATACATTTGGGATTTTAGCTGTTAGAGTTGATAAAGAAGGGAAAGAGGATGAAGAAAGCAAAGGGCAAGTTCTTCTTTGGACATCAGATGATTTAGTTCATTTTAAAGAGCATGGGCTTATAGACTTAAAAAAAGAAGTTTATGTTCAATCTGTTAAATGCCAATATAATTGGGATGAAGGAATTTATGAAATTTTATGGAGAGATTTAAATGGAAATTATTACAAAAACATCTTAAAAAGTTTAGAAAAATTAGACACGATTTCTTTGCCAGAAGAATGCGCTCCGTTTGATCAGTGCCAAGTTCAAACAAACTTAAAGGGGATTGTTCCAGGCAATATTATAAAGGTAGAAAAACAGTTTGCTGAAAATCTAATCCTACATTGGTTACCTCTTGAAAATATATCTGTTGAGGTTCCAAATAGTATAAAAGCAACTTCGGAAGATGATATAAATTCCGTAATGGCAATTGCTGTTTATTCTGATGGCTCAAAGGTAGAGAAAAAAGTTGATTGGGATACATCAAATATAGATTTTTCCAAAGCTGGTTCTTATGTGGTGCAAGGAAAAGTATTAAGTAATCATTATGAATTTCCCCTTGCCATAGGTTATGCTGATCCCCAAGTCTTTAAATGGAATGGAAAATATTATTTTATAGCAACTAATGATAATACTAATGCTGTAGGACTTTTTGTCAGAGAAGCTGATACTGTATCAGGTTTGTTTGAAAAAGAGGTTCAAGAACATATTATTTTAGACTATGACGAAAAAAGACAGTTAATAAAGACATTTTGGGCACCAGAATTTCATGTGATAGGTGGAGATGTGTATATTTTGTTTGCGGTGGGTGGAGAAACAGGAGGCCCCCAGTGTCATATGATGAAATTGAAAAAAGGAGGCAATATCTTAAAACCAGAGGATTGGGAGGATCCTGTTCGAGTAAAAAAGATGGATGGATCATATCTTACGGAAGAAGGCATAACACTTGATATGACATATTTTGAAGTTAATGGAATATCATATTTAGTTTGGTCATATCGTAAAGGATTTGGTACACCAGATGATACAGGATCAATGTTATATATTGCTACAATTGATCCTCAAAATCCATACATTCTTACTAG
>JAAYKZ010000467.1 GCA_012522165.1 Clostridiales bacterium | reverse complement strand
TTTCTAGATTTTTGGATCAATATTTAATAGCAGGATTTAATGTTTTTCATTATTTCAACATTTAACGGAGCTATAAATATTTGGTTTTTATACAAATGTTCTTTTCCTGATTTATTTTTCATAAATTGGGTTATAGATATATTAAGTAATCATAGCATAATAAGGAGGAGAAAAGATGACGGAAGTATTTGGTACACTTATACAAACTGGAGATTGGAAAGGTGAAAAACACGTACCCATTATACACTGCCCTGAAAAAGTTAAAGCGGGAGAGAATTTTGAACTAAAAATTACCCTAGGAGATGCCATTGGACACCCTAATACTCTGGAGCATTACATATCCTGGTTTAAGGTATATTACCAGCCAGAAGGTGCAAAGTTCCCCATTGAGTTGACTACCTTTGATTTTGGAGCCCATGGAGAAAGCGATGTATTTACCGATTATCATGGAACCACCACTGTTAAACTTCCAAAAAGCGGGACTATCTATGTTCTCAGCTATTGCAATATTCATGGCCTATGGGGCAATAAGGCAGATATTACTGTAGAATAAATTAGATGTTTTTCTCACCCCAAAAAAAGACAGTAGGAGTAAAACTCCTACTGTCTTTTTCATATTCTCAATCCTATCTTTAACAAATAAATTCCGGTTAAAAGTTAATTTTTCTTCGGATACAATGTACTAAAACTGCACCCTTGGAACTTCCCGATCTCCTTCATCAGCTTTAAAGAAGGCCTCTTCTCTAAAACCAAACATTGCTGCAAAAATATTGTTGGGGAAAGTTTCAATCCTAGTATTATATTTAAGTACTGTGTCATTGTAAAATTGTCTAGCATATCGTATTTTGTCCTCTATATCCCTTAAATTATCCTGGAGTCCCAAGAAGTTGGTATTTGCTTTTAACTCCGGATAAGCTTCAACTACCACCATAAGCCTGCTAAGAGCTTGAGACAGCATATCATTGGCTTCCATACTCTCTTGAGGAGTATTGGCACTTAAAACACTGCTCCTAGCCTTCACAACTTGGTCTAGGGTTTCTTTCTCATGGCTTGCATAACCTTTCACAGTCTCAACTAGGTTGGGAATAAGGTCTGCCCTGTTCTTTAATTGAACATCAATCTGTGCCCATGCGTTTCGCACTCTATTTCTTAGAGTAACAAATCCATTATATGCAGATATGCCATATAAAACTAATAAAGCAACTATGCCTAAAATAATATAACCTAACATAGTAATCCTCCTTTTTATACTAATTTATTCTATGCTTACGGGTGGCTATTGTAAGTGTTTGCCTAACATCCTGGCTAGAAGGCTCCGCCGCCTCCTCCGCCACCGCCACCGCCAGAGCTACCTCCACTAAAGCCTCCGCCCATTCCGCTTCCTGATGAATCAGGTGAGGATGCTATATCAGCAGTGCTAATAGCATTACTTATAGAATTTGTAGTACTAGTTATCATGCTATTCATAAGCATTAGATTACTTAAGGAATTATAACCTCCCATATAGGTTAAGGAAGGATCCATAAGCTCTGCTTCACTAAATACCTGAGGTAATTGCTCTATTACTTCTTTGGCCACTCCTAGTGAGATGGCATAAACAAGATAATGTTCCCAAATAACAATGGATGGAATCTCTGCCTTATCCATATTGGAAAAATGGAGCAAAAATCTTTTAAAGGCTGTCCACATAGCAGTCTGCTCTATACCATACCTGGTTCGCTTTTTTATGTTATATACAATCAACATGGTAATTAAAATGACAATACCAAGTATAAACATAAAAACTCCTGAAGCAGCCTTTAGCAAAACAGCTATTGCAGCGCCTGCTACCAATAGGGCTAAAGCAATTAATACATATTTGCCGCTGCCACTTAAGTCATTTTTGGTAAAGAACCCCTGGGCTTCTCCTTGCTCCCTTACTAAGGACTGAAAATCCTCATAATCTTCATGAAACTCTATTGCCCTCGATCTTTTCTTAAGCATATCCTTTAGATCGTCCAAAATTAAACTTCTTCCATCTCCTAGTTTATCTATAAACCAGGATATTAGAAAACTTTCATGGGGATACAAATTATTTAACTCTGCTCCATCAATCTTTGATATCTCATATACTTCTTCCGTCTTTTTAAATACTAAGCCTTTTTCCCTTTGGATCCTGTTAATAGTAATCTTCTTTTTCCTTACAAGATCCATTATTGTAGCCATTATGTCCTTTGAGTCTATTCTTCCTTTGGTCAGAAGATAGGTCATTACAGCTGGAGTATAATCACCGGGCAGCTCCCTATAGTAGTCGCCTTGGAATTCAGGTTTAGCATCCCTAGAGTACTTTGAAATAAATGCAATCCAAGAGTACACACCTGCCAAAAGAATTATGGTAAAAACAGGCCAGATTTTATCCCTAATACTCTTTAGCCTAGCTTCTCTTTCCAGCCTTTTTCTCTCCAGCTCCTCTAGCCTTCTCATCTCCTCCCTGGCTCGTTCCCTTTCACGATTGGCCTCTTCAGCTAGTTTTTGTTCATTTTCTAATATAGAAGGTAGCTTTGTTTCATCGTATACTCGCTTGGCTTGGGGAATAAGCTGGGGTGGAAATATGACCAATGTCTCTACAAAGGTACCTGGCATAACTTCTGGAACTTCAAAGGCAAAAGTCTTCTCATCTACAATCTTAGATACTCCTGTCAAAGGCCCATGGGCAAATACTTTGAGTTCTTCCTTATTAGCACCTTCAGGGATTATAATAGTAATGTAAATATTGCCTATAGGTACCTGCCAGTTGCTATCTATAACCTTCCTGTTAAAAACTCCAATATCATTGTATCTTTCCGCTACATTTACAAGAGTGTATTCATAGATAAATGTCTTCTCTTCATTGCTAGATGGCTCATATACTTTCAGCTTTACAAGGTTACCTTCCTGATCCAGTTCATATACATTTTCACCTTGCCGCTGTGATTGCTGAAACTCCCTCAGCTCTTGATCCTGTTCTACAAATACCCTTAGACCATCAATACCATCGGTTCTGTCCATATCTATATCCCTAAGGACTCCATTAAAATCCCCGTAAAAATCATAGGTAATCTCCTCTTTGATATGGGCATCTCCATTGGGTTGAATATGGATGGTTACCCTGTAATTGCTGATATTATAGCTCCTATCATCTGCTGTTACATTAAGAGATGGAAATCCTAAGGATACAAGAAGTAAAATAAAAACTAATAGATATTGTAATAATTTCGCCCTTTTTATAGCTTAGACCCCCTTTGTACCAAATAATATTTGGCTAATAACGTATATATTTTACCACAATAACACCTGTAAAATCATTTTTAAAGCAAAAAAAGTTGGAAGAAAACTTCTCCCAACTATATATACTAAAAGAATATTATTTTATAACATCCTTTTCATGTCTTTAATTATTATAAATTTACTACATTAATAGGCTTTCCATCTAAGAATGCCTTTAAATTTTCTGTTGCTATTTTCATAAGCCTCTGCCTTGCTTCCTTGGTAGCCCAAGCAATATGAGGGGTAATTATGCAGTTCTTTGCTGTAAGCAGAGGATTATCCTTGGCAGGAGGCTCCTGGGATAAAACATCCAGTCCTGCCCCTGCAATCATACCTTTATTTAAAGCTTGGGCCAGATCCTCTTCTACAACAACGGGGCCTCTGGAGGTGTTAATGAGAAAGGCAGTTTTTTTCATTTTTCTTAGCTTATCCATGTTAATAAGACCACGTGTTTCTTCAAAAAGGGGGCAATGGATGCTTACCACATCCGATTCCTGCAATAGCTCATCCAAAGAATCGGCCCATCTGAAATTTTTTCTGTGGGATTGATCAGTCTTGGTTCTGTTGTGCGCTATAACTTTCATGCCAAAAACCTGTGCAACATCGGCCACCTTTTGTCCTATTCGCCCAAAGCCTATGATACCCATAGTTTTGTCTGCCAACTCAATCAAGGGATAATTCCAAAATGTAAAATCCTTGCTGCTGCTCCAATCTCCTCGTCTTACAGCATTACTATGCTCCTGAACATGGTGGCAGTGCTCTAGCAATAGAGCAAAAACTAATTGAGCTACTGAATCAGTACTATAGGCAGGAACATTAGTAACAACAATATTTCTTTCTTTAGCTGCATCAATATCTACCACATTATATCCTGTAGCCAATACACCAATATATTTTACATCTGGCAATTTTGATAAGGTTTCCCTATTTAGAGGGGTTTTATTAGTCAAAAGAATTTCTGCTCCCTCTGCTCTTTCTAAAATCAAATTTTCTGGTGTTCTATCATATATCTCCACGTCACCTAGGGCTTTTATAGGATCCCAACTTAAATCTCCTGGGTTTAGGGCATAACCGTCTAGCACGACAATTTTCATGTTTATACCTCTTTTCTAATATTGATATTTATATAAGTATCGTCACTATTATATCAAAAAAAATAGAATCATATATACTAAATTTCTTCGTATAACAAACAAAAGACCTGTTTAAAGGTCTTTTGTATAAGCTTTTTTACTATTGTACTCTCTGTTCAATAGCTACCTTTACGTCCTCTGGAGTCATGCCTCTAGCTTCTATTATAGGTCTATTACTATTACTGGTTTGCATACCCATAAAATTATCATCTAGTCCAGTCATAACAACTGCGTCAAATCCATCTAAAAAATCCTTGCTGGCTTTTTGGCGAGTACTAAACTCACTAACCCTATAACCTGATTTTATCAAATAATTTACAATAGGTGTTAATCCTTCCTGCACAGCTATATGTTTCATAGACTAAACCTCCTTTTTTCCTATTATCTCACCACTCAAATACAATTATCCCCGCCAGAAATCTCTATTTATTATAGAATAATCCGGTATGATAAATAGGAATGTCCTAGGCTTTAATCTATTTTTTGTCATAAGCTCCAAAAATTTTTCTTGCCAATTCCCTTGCTGTTGGCGTTGCTGCCAATCCCCCTTCTCCTGTTTCCCTTAAGGAGGGTACCAATAAATCTCCCACTTCCTTCATGGCATCTATAACTTCATCTACTGGAATAAGGCTTTCAATACCAGCCATAGCTAGTTGTGCAGCCACAATAGCATTGGAGGCACCCATAGCATTACGCTTTATGCAGGGAATTTCCACTAATCCCGCTACAGGATCGCATACCAATCCCAATACACTTTTTAAGGCTATGGCACAAGCATGGCTTGCCATGCGAGGACTTCCCCCTAACATCTCCACTAAAGCAGCGGCAGCCATGGCTGCTGCGCTACCACATTCCGCTTGACATCCCCCTTCCGCACCTGAGATACTAGCTCTCTTTGCTATAACCATTCCTATAGCGGCAGCTGTAAACAAGCTCTTTACCATCTTGGTTTGGGGGATGCTTTTTTCTTCCTTACATGATAACAAAACAGCAGGCAAAATCCCGCAAGATCCCGCTGTTGGAGCTGCAACTATTCTACCCATACAGGCATTGGATTCGGCTATTGCCAGAGCCTTTACCAGCACCTTGTCCATAAGAGTTCCACCCAGGCTTTTGCCTTGTTCTATTGCCTTATAAAGCTTATATGCATCACCGCCGCTGAGACCACTGGCAGATTTTATGTTGGGTTGGAGGGCACCGGCAATAGACTCCTCCATTACCTTGGCGTTGGCTTCCATCTGCTCATATATATCATCAACACTTCTACCCATCTCTTGAGCCTGGTCTTCCAGTACTATATCTGATATATTTGCCCTTCTCTTTTCTGCTGCCTGTACAAGCTCTTCTATGCTGTCATATCTTAACATCTGCCCTTACTCCTCTAAATTCGAAATAATTGAAGATATTATAAATCTTTATAACCACTATCCAGTATTACAATGGTTGCAATATAGTCACTTGGTTTATAAAGGATAGTTCACTTAACTTATCTGCCGTATTTTGATCTATTTCCTGATCTACCTCAATTACCATTATAGCGTCCCCACCTCGTCTTTTTCGATACACCTTCATCTCCCCGATATTTATTTGGTTGGAAGATAAAAGTCCAGTAACTGCTGCTACTACTCCAGGAGCATCTCTGTGGGGAATAACAATGGTATGGCTTCTACCTGTAAAATCCACTTCTAAACCATTTATATCCTTGACTACTACATTCCCTCCACCCACTGATGAAGCTGTGACCACAACTACCTTTCCAGAATCATCACGAATACTGATTCTAGCCGTATTAGGATGGGCATCCTTTAGGCTTACCTTCCTTATGGAATAACCAAGGCCTTTCTGGGATGCTATATCTAAACTATCCCGTATTCTTAGATCATCAGGCTCAAAACCTAAAAGTCCGCCTATAATAGCCCTATCAGTACCATGTCCCTTATAGGTCTGAGCAAAAGAGCCGTGAAGCTCAATAATAGCTTCTACCGGCTCCTCTCCCAATAAATTTCTTGCAATTTTCCCAATTCTAGCAGCCCCTGCAGTGTGAGAGCTGGATGGCCCTACCATTATAGGGCCAATAATATCAAATACATCCATAACTAGTTACTCCCTTTGCTATTCTTCTGGCTGCCAGCGTAATTTAGGCTTTCTTGCAGCCTTGGTCTCATCCAAACGTCCAATTGGCGACTTATGAGGGGCATTTTGTACCTTGTCTGGCTCCTCCTCTGCCTCTTTTGCAATTTGGATCATGGCTTCAATAAATTCATCTAAGGTCTCACGGCTCTCGGTTTCAGTAGGTTCAATCATTAGAGCCTCTTTTACTATTAGAGGGAAGTAGGTGGTAGGTGGATGGAAGCCAAAATCTATGAGCCTCTTGGATATATCCATTGCCGATACATCCTCTTTCTTTTGCCTTTGAGCTGACAATACAAATTCATGCATACATATCCTATCATAACTTATATCATAATAGGACTTAAGTTTTTCCATGACATAATTTGCATTTAACACTGCAGTTTCAGCTACCTCACGAAGACCCTCTGGCCCCATGGTCAAGATATAGGCATAGGCTTTAAGAGCTACTCCAAAATTACCAAAGAAGGACTTTATCCTACCAATGGACAAGGGACGATCATAGTCCAGATAATACTTTTGTCCATCAAATTGTATCAATGGGCTAGGCAGATATGGCACCAGCTCTGTGACAACTCCTACTGGTCCTGCCCCTGGTCCTCCTCCTCCATGGGGAGTGCTGAAGGTTTTGTGTAGGTTTAAATGTACTATATCAAAGCCCATATCTCCAGGCCGTGTTATACCCATTATGGCATTTGCATTGGCTCCATCGTAGTATAGTAAGCCTCCCGCGTCATGGACAATCTGGGCTATCTCTATAATATCCTCTTCAAACAATCCTAAGGTGTTGGGATTGGTTAGCATTAATCCCGCGGTATCCTTGCCAACCATATCCTTAAGGGCTTCTACATCTACACTTCCCCTATCATTGGAAGGTATCTCCACTACCTGAAAACCTGCCATAGCTGCAGATGAAGGATTTGTTCCATGAGCACTATCTGGTATCAATATCTTATCTCTTCCTTCATCTCCCCTATTTTTATGGTAGGCCTTGATAATCATCATACCAGTAAGCTCGCCATGGGATCCAGCGGCAGGTTGTAGGGTAACCCCATCCATACCAGTAATTTCACATAATATTTTATTAAGCTCATACAAAAGCCTTAAAGAACCCTGAATAGTTTCATCAGGCTGATAGGGATGAACCTTTGAAAATCCCTCTAACCTTGAAACATCTTCATTGATCTTGGGGTTGTATTTCATAGTACATGATCCTAAAGGATAAAACCCCACATCTACGCCATGATTTAATCTAGATAAACTGGTATAGTGTCTAACAACTTCAGGCTCACTAACCTCCGGCAGGTTAGCATCCCTGTCTCTTAGCAACTTACCAGGAATAAGTTCCTCAATTGCCCTATCATCAATATCCAGCTGAGGTAAGGAATAGCCCTTTTTACCCTCTAAGCTAAGTTCAAATATCAACTTTCTACTCACCAGCTATCTCACCTACCCTTTCCACTAAAGCATCCATTTCCTCACGGGTACGCTTCTCAGTCACTGCTATGAGCCAGCCTCCGCCCAGTTCAGGATATGCTTTTTCTAGAGAATATCCCCCTATTATACCCTTATCTAATAGATGACGGTTTAACTTATCTACAGGAATACTGCTCTTTAATGCAAACTCCTTGAAGAAAGGTCCCTTGAAAATAGGAGTGAATAGACCTGTATTAATTAACTTATCATATAGGTAGTGAGACTTTTGCACACATTGATAAGCTACTTCCTTTAAGCCTTCCCTGCCCATGAGGGATAGGTAAATGGTGGCCATAAGAGCGTTTAAGGCCTGGTTGGTACATATATTGGATGTAGCCTTCTCCCTACGAATATGCTGTTCCCTAGTTTGAAGGGTGAGAACAAATCCCCGATTTCCGTTCTTATCCGTAGTCTCACCCACTATTCTGCCCGGCATCCTTCTCATAAGCTTTTGAGTAGTAGCAAAAAAGCCAAAATAAGGTCCACCAAAGCTTAAGGGGTTCCCTAAGGATTGGCCTTCGCCCACTACTATATCCGCTCCTAATTCTCCAGGGGATTTTAAAATGGCCAGGGAGATAGGATCGGCACATACTATTAATAAGGCCTTATTTTTATGGGCCAGCTGGGCTATAGGCTCTATATCCTCTATAATTCCAAAAAAGTTGGGAGATTGGATGACTACAGCTGCTGTTTCCCCAGTAATGGCTTTTTCCAAAGCCTCCATATCTACCATTCCATCCCTATAGCCTATTTCAGTAACAGGTATATCCTGAAATTTTGTATAGGTATTAACTACCTGTCTATACTCAGGGTGCATACTTCTCGCCACTACCACCTGGCTTCTTCTAGTAGCTTGACAGGCCATGAGAACTGCCTCTGCAACTGCTGTTGCACCATCATACATAGAAGCATTGGACACATCCATGCCCGTTAGTTCACAAATCATGGTTTGATACTCAAATATGGCCTGCAAAGTGCCCTGGCTAATCTCTGGCTGATAGGGAGTATAGGCAGTGTAAAAGTCAGACCTGGAAATAATGTGATCAATGGCTGAAGGTATATAGTGATCATAAGCACCTGCTCCTAAAAAGCATGTGTATTCACCAGTATGCTTGTTAGAGGATGCTAGCTGCCTCATATGCCTAAGCAATTCCATCTCGGACATGGGCCCTGGTATAGCCATATTCCTATCTAGCCTGATTTCCTTTGGAATATCCCCAAATAGCTCTTCAATGGATGAATAGCCTATCTCTTTTAGCATCTTCTGTCGTTCTTCTTGCGTGTTGGGGATGTATCTAGACATTATTATGCCTCCTCTTCACAAAACTTCTCATATTCCTCAGCATCCATTAGATTGTCTAGCTCCCCACTGTCGGTCATTTCAACCACTGCAATCCAGGCATCATAAGGGTCTTCATTAACAAGCTCGGGACTGGTTTCAAGCTCTTCATTTACCTCTACAATTTCCCCTGACACAGGAGAATAGACATCAGCAGCAGCCTTAACGGATTCTATACTGCCTATGATATCATCAACTTCCACATGGGCTCCCACTTCAGGCAGCTCTATGTATACAATGTCACCTAGTTCATCTTGAGCAAAATCTGTAATTCCTATGTAAGCCTTATTTCCTTCTACTCTCACCCATTCATGCCCCTTGGCATATTTTAAATCCTCTAATACTTTCATTTATTTTCCTCCTTATCTTTGTTATTATTAACATCATTAATTAATTGGCGCACTTTGCTAGTTCTACATTTGCCTTTACCACTTGTTCTATTGCTTAAGGTAAAAAGGTGTACTTATCACCCTTGCCTTTAGAGACTTACCTCTTACCTGAATAAAGAACTCATCTTGTAAGTTGGAATACTGGATTCTGACCAAAGCTAAGCCTACGTTCTTTTTAAGGGTAGGTGCTAGACCGCCGCTGGTAACAAAACCTATATCCTTGCCATCGGCTTGAACTTTATAGCCTGTTCTTGGCATTCCCCTATCTATCATTTCAAAACCCTCTAGCTTACGCTTTAGTCCTTCCTCAGACTGCTCTACCAAGGCGTCTTTTCCGATAAAGTCTTGCTTGTTTAGTTTTACGAAACGGTCTAATCCCGCTTCCAGAGGTGAAATATTAGGCGATAACTCCTGGCCATACAAGGGCAGGGCCGCTTCAAACCTCAAAGTATCCCTTGCTCCTAGACCTGCAGGAACTAAACCTTCATTGGCGCCAGCTTCCATTATTTCTTCCCACAGCTTTACTGTCTGGTCAGAAGAAACATATAATTCAAATCCGTCTTCACCAGTATACCCAGTACGGGATATCAATGCTTTAACCCCGGCAACTTCCACATTATCTACAAATCTAAAGAATCTAATTTCTTCTAAAGGTATAGAAATGAGCTTTTGTAGGATTTTCTGACTGGCTGGTCCTTGAATAGCTATTAAGCCATAATCTGCTGATACATCCTTTATTGCTAGGTCTTTAGTGTTACAATTATCCCTTAGCCATTCATAATCTTTTTGAGTATTAGATGCATTTACCACAAGTAGATATCTATTTGTGTCCAACTGATAAACAAGCAGGTCATCTACAGTGCCTCCATTTCTATAGCACATGGGAGAATATACTATTCTGCCTGGAGACATCTTTGAAATGTCATTGGTAATCATTTGCTGTATAAATTCCTGGGCTCCACTACCTTCAATAAGGATTTCTCCCATATGGGAAACATCAAATAATCCAGCTGCATTCCTAACAGCATGGTGTTCATTCAAAATACTAGAATATTGAACTGGTAGAGCCCAGCCCCCAAAGTCAATTATCTTTCCGCCCAATGCTACATGGGTATCATAAAGCGGTGTCTTTTTCACAACTTCCCCCTCTTTTCTATATAATTTCTTGAATAAAGCTTTGCCCCTCCCTAGGCCCCTTTATCCTTAAGTATTCCGCTATGCTGGCTCCAACATCTGCAAAGGTAGCCCTTGTTCCTAAGTTAATGCCTTGTTTTAGTTTTTGCCCATATACTAAAAGAGGAACATACTCTCTTGAATGATCAGTGCTGGGTGTGGTAGGATCACAACCATGATCAGCAGTGATTATTAGTATATCCTCCTCCTTTAGCGCCCCTATAAGCTCTGGAACCCTTGCATCAAACTGGGCCAGGGCTTTGGCATATCCTTCCACATCATTCCTGTGTCCGTATAACATATCAAAATCTATGAGATTTGTAAATATTATACCTCCAAAATCCTCTTTAATAAAGTCTATTGTTTTATCTACTCCATCCATATTATCCTGGGTATGTATAGATTGGGTTACTCCCCGATTATTAAAAATATCCACAATCTTGCCTACTGTTTTTACCTCTAGCCCTTCTTCCACAGCATAATCTAAGACAGTTTCATGTATTGGATCCAAAGAAAAATCTCGCCTCCTATCGGTTCGGGTAAAATTACCCGGTTCCCCTATAAAAGGCCTGGCAATAACCCTGCCCACAGCGTGATCGCCGGTTAGTATGTTTCTTGCCATTTGACAAATTTCATAAAGCCTTTCTATAGGTATTACGTCCTCATGGGCAGCTATTTGAAATACACTGTCAGCTGAAGTATATACAATGGGGAAACCTGTCTCCATATGCTCTTTGCCTAACTCTTCAATTATCTTTGTTCCTGATGCTGGAATGTTTCCCAATATAGATGTCCCTATCTCCTGCTCAAATTTTGATATTATCTCTTCAGGAAACCCATGGGGATATGTAGGAAAGGGCTTGGACATAATTGTGCCCATTATCTCCCAATGACCTGTAGTAGTATCCTTGCCAGCAGATTTTTCTGCCATTCTTCCAAAGCAACCCACCGGGCTATCAACTCTTTCAAATCCTTTTATACCATCAATATTACCCAAGCCTAATCTTTGTAAATTGGGTAGTTTAAAATCTTTTATCCTGGCTGCTATATTGCCCAAAGTATTGCTGCCCTCATCTCCGTACTTGGCAGCATCAGGCAGTTGCCCCATGCCAACACTATCCATGACTATAACTATTACTCTCTTCATAGACTTCTCCTTTTCACTAGTGATTTGAGGCTTATCTTTATTAAGTATCCCTATTTTATCATATTCTATAGGGTATTCCATCTATATACTGTAATTTTATCAAAACTTTATTCACTTTTTAATTTTTCTTATTGATATTGTTATTATACTATTTATGCTGATAACCTATCTTCCTC
>JAAYKZ010000466.1 GCA_012522165.1 Clostridiales bacterium | reverse complement strand
TTCTGGAACCAACTTAAAGAAAAAGGCTGCAATAAAGTTGTTCTTATAGATAAGATAAGAGAAGAAATATATGGAAATGAGGATGAATTATCACACTGGCTTCAAACAGCTGAGAGCTATTTTATTATTAGATCGTCTTCAGATGGAAATATTTTATCCAATTATTCTAAAATAATTAATTTTATTCAATCAAGTGAACAGTATAAACAATCAGCAAAGGATGAGTTTGCGAGCGTAGCAGACTCATGGTTATGTGCTCATGCATTGACGTATGAATATATAGTTGTTACACAAGAGAAATATGAGCCAAATATTAAAAAACAAGTTAAAATACCTAATGTATGTGAAGCTTTTAATATCAAATATATTAACCTACTGCAATTCATGAGGGAAATAGGAATTAGATTTGATTAATTTAATATATCATCGAAAGATGAAAAAATAGGAGTGGCAGCAATGGCTATAATTATAGCTTTCATTGAGGCCACTCTTTTTTGTTATTTATATTAAACCAATTGCAATCAGTATCTTGTACGTGGCTATAATGCCATTTGTTTATCTTCTAGCACAAAAACAGGATGCTCTAGGTCTAGTAATAAGGAGATATTTTAGAAAACAGAAGCCATGGAAACATAAAGGATAATAAGTGCAGTTAATGCTTTCTATTTTTTGATAGATACAACATAGATGCGGTTGTGTACACTCTCATATTATGGTAAAATTTGAGACAACAAGCTAGTGGTGCTATGTATCCGCTGTGTTAAAGGGTAATGATCAAAAGGCACGGCATATGGATAGAAATTTATAACGGGAGGATAAAAGATGGCTTATAAAAGTGATATTGAAATCGCTCAAAGTGTTGAAATGAAGCCTGTTGAGGAGATAGCTGCCAAACTTGGCATTGAAGAGGATTATCTGGAGCTCTATGGGAAGTATAAGGCAAAGGTGCACTACAATATCTTGAAGGAACTGGAAGATAAAGAGGATGGAAAACTTATTCTAGTTACTGCAATTACCCCTACTCCTGCCGGAGAGGGAAAGACCACCACTTCAGTTGGCCTTGGAGATGCATTAAGTAAAATTGGGAAAAAAGTTGCCATTGCCCTTCGTGAGCCTTCATTGGGACCGGTTTTTGGTATCAAGGGGGGAGCTGCTGGAGGAGGATATGCTCAGGTAGTACCCATGGAAGATATTAATCTGCATTTCACGGGGGATATACATGCCATTGGTGCCGCCAATAATCTTCTTGCAGCAATGATCGATAATCACATATATCAGGGTAATGATTTAAATTTAGATACCAGAAAGATTACCTGGAAGAGATGTGTTGACATGAATGACCGGCAGCTTAGGTTTATTGTAAATGGACTTAATGGAAGAGTGAATGGAGTTCCAAGGGAAGATGGCTTTGATATTACCGTTGCTTCTGAGGTTATGGCTATTTTATGCCTATCGCAAGATATTGATGATTTAAAGGAAAAATTAAAAAATATTGTAGTAGGATATACAAGGGATGACCAACCTGTAACAGCCGGGCAGCTAAAAGCTGAAGGAGCTATGGCAGCTCTATTAAAGGATGCTCTTAAGCCCAATTTAGTACAAACTCTTGAGCATACTCCTACATTTGTACACGGAGGACCTTTTGCCAACATTGCCCATGGCTGCAATAGTATAATGGCTACAAAGATGGCCCTTAAGCTAGCTGACTATGTAGTAACTGAAGCAGGATTTGGTGCTGATTTAGGTGCGGAAAAATTCTTTGATATAAAATGTAGAAAAGGCGGATTAACACCATCTGCTGTAGTAATTGTGGCTACAGTAAGAGCTTTAAAGCATCACGGCGGTGCTTTGAAGGATGAATTAGCAATTGAGAACTTAGATGCCCTAGAAAAAGGCATACCTAATTTACTTAAACATATAGAAAATGTAACCCAAAAGTTTGGATTACCAGCAGTTGTAGCTATCAATAGATTTCCCACTGACACAGAGGCTGAGCTTAAGCTTATTGAAGATAAGTGCAGGGAATATGGCGTCAATGTTGCCCTGTCTGAGGTATGGGCAAAAGGTGGCGAAGGCGGTATTGAACTAGCTAAAGAGGTTGTTAGATTAATTGATGAAGAAGAAAATAATTTTAAATTTATTTATGACGATAAGGATTCAATAAAAGAGAAAATTGAAAAAATAGTCCGAGAAGTATATGGCGGAGAAGGTGTAGAATATACACTTGCAGCTTCTAGAGAAATAGCCAGATTAGAAAAGTATGGATTTGGAAATCTGCCAGTTTGCATGGCAAAAACCCAGTATTCCTTGTCCGATGATCCTAAAAAGCTGGGATGGCCAAAAGGATTTAAAGTAATGGTGAGAAACATAAAAGTATCTGCTGGTGCAGGATTTATCGTTGCCCTAACCGGTGATATTATGACCATGCCAGGCTTGCATAAAGTTCCAGCAGCGCAAAAGATTGATGTGGATTCTACTGGGAGGATATCAGGGCTATTTCAGCTCAGGTAAATTAATAAATTTTGTAAAAAGTACACTTTTCTTGTATAATAATATTATAGAAAAGTGTACTTTTTTTTTATATTTTTGGGAAAAGTGGTACATATAACAAAAGTAAATACTTCAATAGCCTCAATACTGTTCATACTCGCATCACAATAGTCAAATCTGTCAAATTCATAACCTGTCAGTAATGTCTCATGTTTGTAACACAGTAACAAAATAGTATTTGGGGGTTATAATTGTAATGTATAATGGAGCCTATGGCACAAGTCAATTAATCCGTATATTAGTTGATGAGAGATATGAAATACAATTTGCTAATATTCAAGATCAAAAAGCTAGTCAATATCTGAAGCAATTTAGGGTTTTAGACCAATTAGACAAAGAGCTGCCAATTGAATATAACCTTGAGGATTATTGTGTTTCTATTGATAAGGTCAGTATTTCAAACCAAAATTATTATTTAGTTATTGCTGCTATGAGACACCCTGAATGTAAAAATTGCAAAGAAATCCTAATGGATACTACTACAGGATTATATAATAGAAATTTTTGGGAGCAAATAAAAAACGATATAAGCTTTTACCCAAGACCCTATAATTTTTCACTAATAATTATAGATGTTGATAATATGAAAGCTATAAATGATGTATTTGGTCATTTAACAGGGGATAGGGTAATAGAAATAGTGGGACATGCTATTAAAAATAATATAAGAGAAGATCGGGATATAGGAATACGCTATGGAGGCGATGAATTTATAGTCTTGCTTGCTAATAATTGCCAAGATGCAGCTGGCAAAGTAATAGAAAAAATTCGCAAAGATATTGACAAAAGAGCATTAAAAGAAAAGTTGAATATTCAAGTTAGTGTAGGTGTAGCTCATAACAAGCAAATAGCAGATCTGGAGGAAATGATAAAACGGGCAGATAAATATTTATATAAAGAAAAAGAAACAAAAAGAGATAATAAAGAACGGAAAAGAATAATGTATGATATGATGAAACAGATTGCAGAAGTAGATAGAAAATTAGATAAAAAAAAGATGGAAAGGAATAATTCCCTTAATAG
>JAAYKZ010000465.1 GCA_012522165.1 Clostridiales bacterium | reverse complement strand
TGTGTTACAATTATTTCGAGCCATAGTGAGCACCTCATGTTTTGTTTTCTTGTCAAAAACAATTATACATGATTTTCTCACTATGGTTTTTCTTTTTTATCTATTGCATTTGATTATACAATGAACCTTATTAATGCCATTACAAAAATAGAAATAGAAGGTATTACAATTATTGCCGTACCTAAAAATAAGAGTAAATCTGACAATTCCTTCTCCTCCTGTATTTATATAGTTGACCTCTTTACCCAATAAAACCTTACAAGACGAGGACATTATTCCAATATTTGAATGCTTAAAATTGGGAACTATGAAAAAACCGCCAAAGGTATTTAAACCTATGACGGTTGTACGCTTGTAATAAACAAACTTTGTAACTTTGAACAAACTCGATTGTAAATAAACAAATATATTATCTCTTGGAGAATTGTGGAGCCCTTCTTGCACCTTTGAGTCCGTATTTCTTTCTCTCTTTCATTCTTGGGTCACGTGTTAAGAATCCAGCCCTCTTTAGTGCAGGTCTTAGTTCATTATCAGCTTTAAGCAGAGCTCTTGAGATACCATGACGAATAGCTCCTGCCTGTCCAGTAAAACCACCGCCGTGCACGTTAGCGATTACATCAAACTTGCCAAGAGTATCGGTCAATACTAGAGGCTGACGTACTATAACTTTAAGAGTTTCCAATCCAAAATACTCATCTATATCTCTATTATTATTGGTGATTCTTCCTTCGCCAGGAACTAATCTCACTCTTGCAACTGCTTTCTTTCTTCTACCTGTTCCATAATATTGTACCTGTGCCAATTCCGTTTCCTCCTCTCTCGTTCCTTATATCTCCAGCATTTCTGGCTGCTGTGCTTCATGCTTATGATCAGGACCTGCGTATACACGAAGCTTTTTCAGCATCTTTCTTCCCAGTGAATTCTTGGGCAGCATGCCTTTAACAGCTTGGTATACAGCTAATGTAGGCCTTGTCTCCATGAGTTGACGATAAGGAATCTCCTTTAGTCCACCCGGATATTGGCTGTGTCTACGATACATTTTTTGATCTAATTTTTTACCTGTCAAACGTACTTTTTCAGCATTAATTACAATTACATGATCTCCAGTATCTACATGGGGTGTATATATGGGTTTATGTTTTCCACGCAAAATTTTCGCAACTTCAGAGGCTAATCTTCCGAGGGTTTTTCCATCAGCGTCAACTACATACCATTTGCGTTCTACCTCTTCTGCCTTTGCCATGAAGGTTTTCATTCTTTTCCCTCCTATTTCACCTAATTCACCTAATTCACCTAATTCAAATATCGGATGTATTTCAAGATCCGGGGCTAGTGGATCCTAATTTACACTAACTTTTATTCTAATACATGCTTCCTAGCGTGTCAAGAACAAATTGTTCCGTTTCCTCTTCATAGAAAACTTTTTCTAAACATAGTCCGTGGGGAGGTGCTGTTGGTCCTGCCAACTTCCTATCCCCTGTTTTTAATATATTTTCAATCTCTCTGTAATCTATTTTTCCTTTACCAACATAGATAAGGGTGCCAACTATGATCCGAACCATGTTGTATAAAAAACCGTTGCCTATAATATCAAAATAAAGGTACGGCTGTTGCCAAGTCAGTTTTGCATCATATATGGTTCTTACTGTAGTCTTGGAAACTCTGCCCGCAGCTTGAAAGGCCTTAAAATCATGGGTGCCTTTAAAAAGCTCTACAGCCTTTTTCATGGCTTCAAGATCAAGCTGTACTGGGATATGATAATAATAATGCCTTCCTATAGCCGGACCACTGGGCCCAATGAACATGGAATATCTGTAATGCCTAGCCTTTGCACAAAAACGGGCATGAAAGTCTGCTTCCACTTCTCTAGATTCCACCACTCTTATGTCCCTTGGCAAAACTGCATTAAGGGCTAAGCTAAACCTATGGGGAGGAATTAAAGAGTCGGTTAAAAAGTTTGCAACCTGTC
>JAAYKZ010000464.1 GCA_012522165.1 Clostridiales bacterium | reverse complement strand
GCCTTGTAGTATGGTTTGATGGTAGAGTAGTAAAGTTATTTATTGATTCATTTAATGTAGCTTGGGAGGATGGTAGTATGTTTATAGCATTTATAGTAGCTTATGTGTTTATTATAGCTTTAATTGGATTAATAAGCGTAAGCAAGGTAAAAGGCATTTCAGACTTTTTTCTAGGGGGACGTTCCATAAATCCATGGATGTCTGCTTTTTCTTATGGAACTGCATATTTTTCAGCGGTTCTTTTTATTGGATATGCAGGAAAAATTGGTTGGTCTTTTGGTCTATCTGCTTTATGGGTAGTTGTAGGCAACTCCTTAATAGGCAGCTTCCTTGCATGGCATATATTAGGTTCAAGAACAAGGGAAATGACTCATCGTTTAAATGCATCTACCATGCCAGAATTTATTGGAATTCGCTATCAAAGTAAATACCTAAAAATTGCAACTGCTATAATTATTTTTATTTTTTTAATTCCTTATTCAGCTTCTGTGTACAAAGGATTGAGCTATCTTTTTGAACAGGTTTTTGGTATACCAAATATAATTTTACTTATAATTATCGCTTCTTTTACTGCTTTTTATTTGGTTTTAGGTGGTTTTGTTGCTACAACCTTAGCAGATTTTATACAAGGAATCATTATGATAATAGGTGTTGTATTAATGCTTTCGCATATATCTTCTAATCCGATGGTAGATGGTTTTTCTAATGTAATTATAAAATTAAGAGATATTGATTCCAGCTTGATAAAACCCATAGGACCACAGGGTTTTATAGCTACGTTTTCCATTGTTATATTGACAAGTTTAGGTAGTTGGGGCTTACCTCAAATGGTGCATAAGTTTTATACTATAAAAGATGAAAAATCGATTATGTGTGCTAAATGGGTATCTACAGCTTTTGCTTTAACTATCACTTTTGGCGCGTATTATACAGGAATAATAAGCAGATTGTTTTTTCCCGAATCCATGCCAGCTATAAACGGAGTACCTGATCCTGATATAATTATTCCTCAGGTATTGACTCAAACCCTTCCTGATGCAGTATTAGGAGTTATTCTTGTATTAATTCTTTCTGCATCTATGTCTACTCTCGCTTCTGTTGTACTAGCGTCAAGTTCTGCTATAGCTATTGATCTTATCCAAGGGATTTTGCGTCCCGATATAGACAATAAAAAACTAACTAGAATAATGCGTTTTTTATGTTTGATAGTTGTAGTTCTTTCTTTTTTGATCGCAATACTACCTAATCCTATAATAACTTTAGCATCCTTATCTTGGGGTGCAGTATCAGGCTGCTTGCTGGCCCCATATTTATATGGTCTGTTTTGGAAAAGAACTACTAAGCTAGGAGTATGGGCAGGAATTATTACTGCTTTAATTATCATTATTGGAGGAGCTCTTTATACAGGAATGGATGAAGCATCAATGCCAATATTTAGTGCTGTTGCTATTGTTTTGCCTTTATTTGTGGTACCTATTGTAAGTCTAGCTACTCAAGGATATGAAAGAGATCATTTAAATAAGATATTTAAAGCTACAAATATTGATGTAGTTTCAATTAAATCATAAATTTATTATTTAACAGAATTATACAATCTAGGAGGATTAAAGTGAAGAAGTTAATGTTAGGAAACCAAGCAGTTGCTAGGGGAGCTTATGAGGCTGGTGTTGCGGTGGCAACCGCTTATCCAGGAACTCCTAGTACAGAAATAACAGAATTTATTGCTAAATATGATGAAATCTATGCCGAATGGTCACCAAATGAGAAGGTGGCTTTAGAAGTTGCTATTGGTGCATCTATAGCTGGTGGTCGAGCTATAGTTTCTATGAAACATGTAGGCCTAAATGTAGCTGCAGATCCTTTATTTACAGCCTCTTATGCTGGTGTAAATGGAGGATTGGTAATTGTTGTTGCAGATGATCCTGGTATGCATAGTTCTCAGAATGAGCAGGACAGTCGATTATACGCTAGGTCGGCCCATGTACCTATGTTGGAACCTTCTGATAGCCAAGAAGCAAAGGATTATATTAAACTGGCCTTTGAACTAAGTGAGACTTATGATACACCAGTGATAGTTAGATTAACTACTAGAGTGGCTCATTCACAAAGTATGGTTGAATTAGCTAAGCCAGAATCTAAAGCTTTTAAGGAATATGTAAAAAATCCTAAAAAATATGTTATGATGCCGGCTATGGCTAAAGCTCGTCATATTGCTGTAGAGCAAAGAATGGAAAAATTGGCCAAGGATTCTTGCCAATTTGAAATAAACAAAGTGGAAGAAGGAGATCCAAGTATTGGTGTAATAGCAAGTGGCATAGTATATCAATATGCTAAAGAAGTTCTTCCAGAAGCATCCTTTTTAAAACTAGGAATGGTTCATCCCCTACCTAAAGATTTGATTTTAGATTTCGCTTCCAAAGTAGACAAATTATACGTTCTAGAGGAATTGGAGCCTGTTATAGAAGAGCAAATAGAAAGTTGGGGAGTACAAGTTATTGGCAAAGAATTGTTCTCTGTACAAGGAGAATATAGTTCAAATATGATTGAAAGAGCCATAAAAGGAAATAGCGTAATAATAAAAGAAAAGAAAGAGCTGCCTAATAGGCCTCCTGTTTTGTGTCCTGGATGTCCTCATAGAGCAGTATTTTATAACTTGAAAAAATTAAAACTTACTGCTATGGGGGATATTGGATGTTATACACTAGGGGCTCTGTCGCCTTTGGAGGGTATTGATGCTTGTATTTGTATGGGCGCAAGTATAGGCATGGCACATGGTTTTGAAAAAGCTCGTGGCAAAGATTTTTCTAAAAAGGTTGTAGGTGTTATTGGAGATTCTACATTTATACATTCTGGAATTGGTGGACTAATTGATATTGTGTATAATAAAGGGGTTTCCACTATATTGATTTTGGATAACTCTATAACGGCCATGACAGGACATCAGGATAATCCAGCTACTGGACGCACAATAAAGGGTGAAGTTGTACCAGCCTTAGATTTGGTAGCATTGGTCAAGGCAACAGGCATTCATAATGTACGAGTGATAGATCCTTTTAATTTAAAGGAGTCGGAATTGGCTCTTAAAGAAGAAATTGAGCGAGATGAGCCATCAGTTATTATCTTTAAGAGACCTTGTGCACTACTTGACAAGTCTCAAGCTTCGCCATTAAAGGTAAATGAAGAAAAATGTACAAGCTGTGGTCTTTGTTTAAGACTGGGATGCCCTGCTATTCAGAAGAAGGACGACGGAATATTTATCAATGATGCTTTATGTAATGGATGCAAGCTTTGTACACAGGTATGCAGATTTAATGCCTTGGAAGGAGTGGACTATTAATGAAAAAAACGAATATATTAATTGTAGGGGTTGGGGGACAGGGAACACTGCTGACCAGTAGAGTTTTAGGCAGTCTTGCATGCAAAATGGGATATGATGTAAAGGTATCAGAGGTGCATGGAATGGCCCAAAGGGGAGGAAGTGTGGTAACCCATGTTCGTTTCGGGGATAGAGTATCTTCTCCCCTAATAGAAGAGGGAAGGGCAGATATTCTATTGGCCTTTGAAAAGATGGAGGCATTAAGATGGATTCATTATTTGAAAGAGGATGGCATGTTGATAGTAAACGATCAAGCCATAGATCCTATGCCTGTTATAACTGGCGCTGCTCAATATCCTGATGATATTCTAAATCAGCTTGTAAATGAGATTTCCAATGTTTTTGTCATTAATGCTCAGGAAATAGCTAAAGAAATAGGCAATCTCCGGGTATCCAACTCAGTCTTGATGGGAGTACTTGCACAGTATATGAGTATAGAAAAGGAGGACTGGGAGGAGGTACTTAGAAGTATTGTACCACCCAAGACCGTGGAGGATAATCTAAAAGCCTTTAATATAGGGTACAATACTAGAATAGAGTGCGAGGAAGGTGCAGTAAATATATGATGTACTGGAATAGACCCTCTGAATGCATGGGACGCGAAACACTGAGGGAACTACAGAGTCAAAGATTGGTTAAAACCGTTGAGAGGGTATACTATAATGTTCCTTACTATCGAAGCTTAATGCAGGAAAGAGGCATTGTTCCTGAAGATATTAAAGGAATAGAGGATCTAAGTAAACTACCTTTTACTACAAAAGATGATTTAAGGAATAACTATCCTTATGGGCTTTTTGCAGTTCCATTAAGTGAAATAGTGAGAATCCACGCATCTTCCGGCACTACAGGTAAACCTACTGTTGTAGGGTATACACGGGGAGACATTACTACCTGGTCAGAACTTATGGCTAGAACCTTGGCTTGTGGGGGCGCAACAAAGGATTCCGTTATACAAATAGCTTATGGTTATGGTCTATTTACTGGGGGATTAGGAGTACACTATGGTGCTGAGCGTTTAGGAGCTTCGGTTATTCCCATATCTGGGGGTAATACTAAAAGACAGGTTATGCTCATGAGGGATTTTGGCACTACTGTCCTTGCCTGTACCCCATCCTATGCCTTGCATATAGCTGAAGTGTTAGAAGAAATGATAATCCCTAGGGAGGAGTTAAAACTTAAATACGGCATTTTTGGTGCTGAACCCTGGACTGAAGAGCTTCGTCAGGAGATAGAGGAAAAATTAAGAATTACTGCCATCGATATCTATGGATTAAGCGAAATAATTGGACCTGGCGTTGCTAGTGAGTGTCATTATAAAGATGGTTTACACATTTGGGAAGATCACTTTATTCCTGAGATAGTTGATCCAGAAACAGGAGAGGTGCTGCCTGAAGGTAGTGAAGGGGAGTTAGTGTTTACTACTATTACTAAAGAAGGAATCCCTGTTATAAGGTATAGGACCAGAGATATAAGTAAACTCACTTATGAACCATGTCCATGCGGACGTACCCATGCAAGAATGCATAAGGTTCTAGGAAGAACAGATGATATGATAATTATTCGCGGAGTTAATGTATTTCCTTCTCAGATTGAGAGTATCTTAGTAAATATTGGTGAGACAGAGCCACATTATCTGTTGGTTATAGATAGGGTTGGCAATATGGATAGTTTAGAAATCTGGGTAGAAGTATCTGAAAATCTTTTTTCCGATGAAGTTCGCAAATTAGAAAATTTGAAACAAAGAATTGCCAATGAAATCCAATGCACCCTAGGTTTATCTGCCAAGGTGAAATTAGTTGAACCTAAAACCATTGAAAGAAGTCAGGGTAAAGCTATAAGAGTGCTTGATAGAAGAAAATAAGAGGGGAGATAAAATGACTGTAAAACAAATTTCTGTATTCCTAGAAAATAAAAAGGGTCGCTTAGTACAGGTTACCAATGTATTAAGTCAAAATAATATAGACATCAGTGCTATATCTATAGCAGAGACAACTAATTTTGGAATAATCAGAATGATAGTAAACAAACCCCAGCTGGCGGTGGAAGTCTTAAAGAAAGCAGGCTTTACTGTAAATACTGCAGATGTATTAGCTGTAGAAGTACCAGATTGCCCGGGAGGCTTACATCAAGTTCTTGAAATACTTAGCCATCTTAATGTTAGCATTGAGTATTTGTATTCCTTTGTTAGAAGACCCTCACAGAAAGCTTTAATTCTATTTAAGCTAGATAATACAGACAGGGCCATTAAGGCTCTAAAAGAAAAAAAGGTTAATATTTTATCTAGTCAAGAGGTATATGAGCTTTAGAACCTGTTACAATCCACTAATATATAAAAAAAGCAAGATGTGGTTCTAGAAATATGAATAATTGATAGGTATAATTGCCTTAGGGGTGATTTCATGAGACCTACTAGGGTAGAAATAAATCTTAATAAGTTGGATAGGAATATACAGAAAATAAAGAGTCTACTTAACCCTGACACTGAATTAATGGCAGTTGTTAAGGCCAATGCCTATGGTCATGGTATTGTAGAAATTGCAAATCAAGCATTAAAATCAGGGGCTAGGTTTTTAGGAGTTGCTGTGCCGGAAGAAGGTGTTCAACTAAGGGAAGCTGGTATAAATTGCGATATATTAGTTTTAAGCGGCATTGGCGTTGATCAAATAGACTTAGTAGTAGATTGTAATCTATCTGTCTGTCTTTTTACTACAGAAATGGCTAGGTTAATAAATCAAAAAGCAGGAAATAAACAGAAAAAGGTCAAAGTACATGTTAAAATAGATAGTGGAATGGGTAGAATTGGAGTTAGAGATGTTAATGAAGCTACTAGTTTATGTACTGAAATAGGGAAAATGGATTATTTAGTATTAGAAGGAATATTCACTCACTTTGCTTGTGCAGATGAATGTGATGACAATGGATACTCATTAATGCAGTTAGAACGTTTTAATAAGGTATTAGGGGCAATAAGAAAAGCGGGTATAAAACCTAGATGGATTCATGCTGCAAACACAGCTTCTATAATTAATTATCCTGAATCCCATTATAATTTAGTTAGAACAGGTATTGGAATGTATGGATATGAGCCAAAATATAGTACAAAGAAAAGTTTAGGACTAGAGCCAATACTAAATTGGTATACGAAAATTGTTTATTTAAAAGAAATTGGTTTAGGATGCAGTGTTAGTTATGGGAGAACTTACATTGCTGAGGGATCTAGAAAAGTAGCCACTCTTCCTGTAGGATATGGTGATGGTTATAGCAGGCTATTAAGCAATAAAGGTTGGGTTATAATAAGAGGCAAGAAGGCTCCCATCATAGGTAATATATGCATGGATCAAATGCTGGTGGATGTTACAGATATACCAGAAGCACAAATAGGAGATGATGTAGTGCTGATTGGACAGCAAGGCAATGAAAGTATTTATGCTGATGATATTGCCAAACTATATGGTACTATTTCATATGAGGTTGTTACCAATATAAATAAAAGGGTTCCCCGTGTATATGTGGAGGACTAAGATGAAAGATATAATCAAAGAAAAAAATCAGCTGCGGACAGAAATGCAAGAATTAAGGAATAGGCTAACTAAAGAAGAAATTCTAGACAGGAGCAGTAAGATTAAAAGCCAATTATTTTCATTGTTAAACAAAAATTCGTATAAGAATTATATGAGCTATGTAAGTGTTAGAAGTGAAGTGAGAACAATTGAGATTATAAAGGAGCTTCTAAGAGATGAAAAAAAAGTTTCGGTGCCAGTTTGCGTAATAGAAACTACAAAGCTTATTGCATCCCAGATTCTTCATATGAATGAATTGGTACCATCCCACTTTGGCCTTTTAGAGCCCAAAAATGATTTAATAAGGCCAATTAAAGCGGAAACCTTAGAGGTGGTTTTGGTACCTGGGTTGGCATTTGACAGAAAAGGAAATAGGCTAGGATATGGTAAAGGTTATTACGATGGTTTTCTTAAAAGGGTATCCCCAAATACACTTAAGATAGGATTGGCATATAGTTTTCAGGTTATAAAGGAAGTTCCAGTAGACTTCATGGATGTTCCATTGGACATAATAATAACAGAAAATGAGATAATTACATGCTAAGGCACTGAGTAAAGCAGTGTCTTTTTAATATTCTTTTGCATATATAAGGATTTTTACTAATCATTAAGAGGAAATAATAAAAAAATGTCGAACTAATAAAGTTAGTGTATATTTATTATATTTTAGTAATTCCATTATATTTTTATACATAG
>JAAYKZ010000463.1 GCA_012522165.1 Clostridiales bacterium | reverse complement strand
TTTCTCGCCAATCATGGGGTAAAAGTTCTTTTAAGGTTACAATCTTGCCCTCACACACCATTACTTCAGCCTTAAAATTCTCATCATGGAGCTGGCTTATAAATTCACGGCAACGTCCACAAGGGGGGAAGAACACGGACTTTGCCTTTTCATATAGTTGATAAAAATTCATATATATACACTACCCCTTTTCCCCAATAATAATCAAAAAGTCCACACTTATGCTATCAATATCCATACCGACGGCTTCCTTAATCTTATCATCAGTAGCTTTCCAAGATAATGGTGTCATAGCTATTAGGTGAGCCAGATTATCTTTATCCATCTTGTGACTGTATTTTAACTCAATTGTATCTAAAACTCTAAACTTTCTACTAAAGAGTTTTACTACCTCATCATTGGAATACTCCTGTTTTTCTGTCCCTTCATAAAATATATTCCTCAATTCTTTTAGATAATCCTTCCCAGGAACAACCTTAATAAGTATCCCATCATCCTCTAATACTCTATAAAATTCATCATAGTTTGCAGGTGAAAGAATATTTAATATTACATCAAAACCCTTACTAGCAAAAGGAAGATTGGTCAAATCTGCTACACACCATAATATCTCAAAATACTGCTTTGAAGCTAATAGTATTCCTTCTTTTGATATATCTACTCCAAAACCACTAATATCTCTATCTAATTTTTCATAAATCTTATTTATAATTTGCCCAATATGTGAACCATCGCCACAGCCTGCATCTAGTATATTGACTTTCCTTACGTCCTTTTCCTGTATTCTTTTTATAATAGAATTGCTTAAAGATTCTAATAAGGGATCGAAAAAACCACTTGAATGTATTAGGTTTCTGGAATAGAACATATCTTTATCATAATCGGTTTTAACAGCTTTTAATAAGAAATTTATATACCCTTTTTTTGCAATATTAAAATTATGCCCTTGACTGCAAACCATATCCTTAAACTGATGCACATTCATTTCCTCTTTGCATATAGGGCATCTAAATATTTTACTGTTTTGTACAAACTTAGTTTTTCTATAGGTACCGTCTCTATTCATAAACCTCTCCTAGTTTTTCCTTACTCTTTAGTAGAAAAATTTGTATTTTCTCATCTTTTTTATTATACCATAAGTGGAAACTGCTAATCACCACTATCCTCATTAACTCATTTATTTTATGAGATCTATAATAGATTCTACTGCCGTTCCTATATCATAATGTGATATACTAGGTTGTATCAACAACAGATAAAGTAGACTATAGTTTTGGAGTTGAGCACTTAAGATGAATATATTTCAATATGGCCAAAAGGAAATAGACTATCTAAAAAAGAGAGATAAAATACTAGGAAAAGCTATTGATGAAATAGGAATGATAAAGCGTGAAGTTATACCCGATCTCTTTACTGCCCTAATAAGGAATATTATTGGGCAGCAAATTTCATCTAAAGCTGCATCTATTATATGGAACAGGGTGAAGGAACATTTTACCGAAATAACTCCTGAAACAATTGTGAAAGCTACTAATGAAGAAATACAACAATGTGGTATATCTGCTAGAAAAGTGGATTATATAAAAGGTGTAGCCCAAGCAGTGGTGCAAGGAGAACTAAATCTCCATGAACTTCATACCCTTCCTGACGACGAAGTTATCAAGCGCCTATCCTCCCTAAAGGGTGTAGGCGTATGGACAGCTGAAATGATTCTTATTTTCTCGATGCAGCGCCCTGACGTGGTTAGCTGGGGAGACTTAGGGATAAAGCGGGGCATGATGGCTCTGTATGGGCTGGAAGAGTTGACCAGGGAGCAGTTTGAAAAATACAGAAAACGCTATTCTCCTTACGGATCAGTAGCATCCCTGTATCTATGGACTATCGCAAGTAAGTAGTAATAACCCGTCATGTAAAACAGTTCAGATAAGCTTTAATTAAAGAATATCCATAGTAACAATATACCCTGTATAATTATTATTAGAGGAATTCCCAATTTAAATTTTGCATGCCTAGTCTTATGACGAAATACATGCATTCCTCCTAATATGCCCACAGAGCCGCCAAAGAAAGCTATAGCAAAGAGAGTACGCTCTGATATTCTCCATGCTCCTTTCTTAGATTTTGATTTATCTATTCCCATCATAATAAAAGCTATTATGTTGATGATAATAATGTAAAGCCATGGTATTTGATTAAATGCCATAAGTGCTTGCTCCTTATATGTCTATCTTTAAATGTGTAATCTTTCCAAATTATTGAGCTTAACTAACCTATTCTCCGTAATATTCCTTCAATTTCCTATCACAATGTACCTTTATCGATTCTATTTCTACGTCCTGGAGTCTTTTCAAGATTTGCCTGTTAAGCTCTATGTATTCTAAATCCTTGGATTTTCTCATAAAATTCATGTCTTCAAAACGTTTAAAAGGATTAGATAATATATTTCTTTCTACTTCTTTTCTCGTGTAATCTCTCAAATATAAGCATTGCCTTTTTTCTACAACAAGCCCTTGTTCCCTTCTCGTCTCATAATAATCTATAAAATAATCTACTAAATCTTCTAGTCTGACTCTGCCTTTATTATCCATATGTTCAAAAATCCCTTTTAATAAAACAGGCTTATAGGAATAGCTCATGTCCATCCTCTCTACCATATCCATAAACTTATCTTTCATATTTGCTGGTGTTATCAATTCCCATCCAAATTTTTCTGCATATGCATACACTTTTTCTTTTTTAAAATATTTAAAGGTTCTGTTCTGTCCCATTGGTATTTCTAAATCAGGAATAATTTTTGATTCTCTTATATATCTATCTATGGTTTCTGACTGTACGTCTACCATACGGACAAATTCCATTTGAGAAATCATCCCTTTAACCTCTTCTTGCCAGTTAAAAAGCTCAACTATCTCATAATCTTTTACATCTACTGGAAAATCCAAATATACTAAAGGTTTTTCACCCCTAGCTATTAAATCCTTCTCTAGTTCCCTCTTGTTTTCAGGGGCTAAAACATATTCTCCGGGTCTGTATTCTCTTATATTAAACAATCTATGTAATGAATAGGGAACGTTAAAAAGGTTAGCATTGTCAATAAAATCAAATACCATTAGATATTCTTTACCTTTAGACCATCTCATCCCTCTGCCTAATTGTTGTGTATATAGAGTTTTAGACATGGTTGGTCTAGCCATAAATAGAACCTCTGTATTGGGACTATCCCATCCTTCATTTAGAAGATCACAAGCACAAAGCACATTAATATCTCCATTTTCATAATGATTCAATATTCTTTTTCTTTCTGTATTCTTCATACTACCAGATACCGCTTCAGCATTAACATTCCTTTCACTTAACATATCAGCAATTAATTTAGCGTGTTTAACTGATGCACAGAAAATTACAGTCTTCTTATCCTTAACTAACTCTAAATATGTATTGACTATTATATTGTTGCGCTCAGGTATAAATAGTTTAGATTCTAGGTCTTGGCTATTGTACTTAATTCCATTTATTCTCACATCAGAAATGTCTATATTGGTTTTCACTCTTATACACCGAATTGGCACAAGCACTCCTATCTCTACTGCAGTTTTCAAGTCCAATTTGTGAGCTATATTTTGGAATATTTCTAATAAATCCTCTCCATCTGTCCTATACGGAGTAGCCGTTAATCCTAATGTAAAATCAGGTTTAAAGTAAGATAGTATCTTTCTATATGTATTTGCTGTTCCATGATGTGCCTCATCAATAATAATATAACCAAACTCATCAGGATCAAATTCTTCTATATTTTGTGATATGCTCTGAACACTCCCACATACTACATACGCATCCTTTTCCTTTTGTTCCGCCATATAAATTCCTATTTTTTTATCTTTCTATAACTCCTCAAAAGTTTTCTTTGCTTGAAAGATAAGCTCTCTAGTATGTCCAATAAAAAGAGTTCTCTTTCCAAAAGATTTGGCATCCGAAACCGCTGTGACTGTTTTTCCAGTTCCTGTAGCATGGTATAAAAGAGCTATGCTATTTCCCTCTTCTCGCATCTTCTGCAGATTACATAAAGCATCTTGTTGGTGTTGCTTAAGCTCTATTACCTTCCCTTTTTGCTTTGGAAGATAATCGTCAATCATTTTAAATATAGGAAGTTCACCGAAAAAGGTGAGCATTTCGTCCTTTACCTTATCGGGTTGATTCTTCAGTTGGGAATAAGTCCATCTATAAACCTTCCAATTCTGATACACCAAACTGTTTTGCTTAAGTAAGTCATCATAATATTTATTTCTAGATACTTTACTAGGATTGTGATATGTTTCTCCATTCACTTCAATAGCAATTTTTTCATCTTCGCTTTCAAGAGCAAAGTCAATAAATCTATGATTCCCATAAATGTCTGTGAATGGATATTGTACAAACAGGTATTGGCTCCTTTCTGGTCCAAAAACATCACAAAAAATCTCTACAAACAACTCTTCAGAACCTTTATTTACATATCCTGTTGTAATCATATCCTTTGCCATTGCTAACCCCTCATAAAAAGTAAAATTATTCTTCTATTATCCTCTTAAGTACTAGACCCTCTTTGAAAGCTCCTCTTCTATCATTTTTTTCTTGCCTAACCTTGTGAAATTCCTCCTGGGATATGCCTTTATGTTCCAGTATTGCATATATTACTTCTACTAAATCTGCTAACTCTTCTATATCACCGCTTTGACTATATTCTTCTAATTCCTCTTTAAGTTTTTGCTTTAGAAAAGATAGAAGTTGATC
>JAAYKZ010000499.1 GCA_012522165.1 Clostridiales bacterium | reverse complement strand
CTTCCGCAGGAAACATTTGCACTTTCAGGAGCAGGCGCAAAAACTTCGTTACTATACTTAAAGAAAAAGGAACATCCGGGAGAAAAGCAGGGTCCTGTATTTATGGCAGTAGCAGATGAAGTAGGATTTACTGTAAAACAGAATGTAGAGGTACAACTAGGTGATGACCACAATGACCTACTTAAGATTGTGGAGGCTTATAAAAAGGGCATGCCTGAGGATATGGAGTAGGTGATTGATATGTACTACAAAATAATGTATAAAAAACCAAGTGCAGTTTGGGTTGAAAGTAAGATAATTGATGATAAAATAGACCCTAACTATAATAATGCATTATATATTGAATGCTTGGATGACAGATATAGGAAATTGGATTGCGAAATTAAGCAAAATGGAGAAATTATAGATGAATTGACTGATTATACTGCTAATGGTAGTTTTGGATGGCTAAAGCAGAATGTTGTATATTCAGATGATACTGGAGTTCCGTTTATAAGAATAAAAAATATAACAGAAGATGGGTTCGACTTCGGAGATTTAGTTTATATTAATACAGAATCTTATGACAAACTTAAGAAATCAAAATTAAATGGTGGTGAACTGTTGTTTTCTAAGACTGGTTCTGTAGGAACTACATTGGTTGTCCCGAGCAATATAAATAAAATGAGTCTTGCAGACAATATTTTTAAAGTTATTTATAAGCCAAACATTGATACCTATTATATAGATGCGTTTTTTAAAAGTTATTATGGCAAGTTATGGGTAAAACGATTATCGCAAGGAGGAGTTCAACAAACAATAATTAAAAATAGTTTTAGAGAAATTAAGATTCCCATCCCATCTCCTGAAATCCAAAAATACATAGGAGATAAGGTTAGAAAAGCAGAAGAGTTGAGAGAAGAAGCGAAAAGATTGAAGAAAGAGGTTCTAGATAGATTAAATACATTACTATTTAATCCTAATATAAAAATAGATAATAATAAGTTTTTGTATTTAGATTGTAAGGAAATTATTGACTATAAAATTGGTGCAACCATATATAGACCTAAATATGTTTCTAATAGAAGAGGGTTAAAACAAGGAATCAAATTATTAAAATTAAAAGATATATCTAGAAAAATATATGATGGGAATCATGGTAGTGTTCATCCTAAGAACATATTAGATGAGGGTGATATACCATTTATTCGTGCTCAAGATGCACATGATGGATTGGTTGAGATAAATAAATATATTTCTAATGAAGAATATCGATTGCTAAAGCACAAAACAATTAACTACGGTGATATAGTTTATGGGATAAAAGGTTCAGTTGGAAAAGGTGGGATTTATTTATATGAAAATTCAGATGCTACAGTAAATCCAGCCTGTGTTGTAATTAGCCCAAAAAAATTAGTTAATTCAGGATACTTAATTGAAGTGCTTGAGTCAGATTATTTTAATAATGAGATATATAGATTTGCAGAATCAGATTCCACGCGGCCACAGATTTCAAGAACAGAATTTGAAGAATTAGAGGTTCCTATGGTTTCTGAAGAAGAACAGAAAGCAATTGGAGATTTAGTTTTTAGAAGAATTAAGGCAATTAATCAATCAAAACAACTAATTCAAGAAGCCAAGCAAGATGTAGAAGACCTTATAGAAGGTAACTTCGACATGTCGAAAGTAAAAGCAAATAGTTAGAATTTTGCTTAAAGCAAAAGAAGGTGAGACCTTTGGTAAATATAAATGAATTGGTGAAAAGTTTAAATAACCTATATGACTATGGAGAAATAAAAAATAACATAGATATGCAATACCTTATAGACCAAAACTTTATTAGACTTGCAGAAGATAGGCTGGTTATCACGAAAAAATGGATTAAGTTTAGTGGCAAAGTAAACAGAGAAGATTTTATAACATCCCTTCTCTGTTTCTATCCACCTTTGTTACATAGGTTGCTGAAAAAAGTATACGAAGAGGCTTGTATTATAGGTCAAAGGGGAGACAGCAAAGCCTTATATGAGTTTATAGACAGCATCCCTGAATTTGCTGAAACCATATTAAACATTAAGGATAAAGATGTAGAAGAAACGGAAGAAATAAAGTCCTTTTATCAGGCTGTGTTTAATGGGTATCCTCAATATCCTTCAATACTTACAAAACTAAAAATCATGCAGTTGGCAGAGGATACAGAGGATGTGGAGTTATCACCGATGG
>JAAYKZ010000462.1 GCA_012522165.1 Clostridiales bacterium | reverse complement strand
CTCTATTACTAAACAATAATGATTAGGGTCTTCCATTATTTCATGCCATATCTTCTTCAATTCATTATCAATAATAAGTTCAGGATCATCAGGATTTAACTGTTTATAAAGTTCAAGTAATTGGTTAAGCTCATGGTTTTTTATTTTTCTTACCCTTTGAAGCATTTTTAAAACCTCTTTTCTTTCTCTTTTTATAATAATCATCGTATCAATCAACGTAGAAGATGATTTTATATAACAACATTTTTATGATATAGGTTTTACCTATATTTATGATTAGATAATATCATTTTATTAATAATACAACAAGTGATATATTTATATATTAAAGGTTGTTAAATTTTATACAAAGAGGTGTAACTTATGAAAGTACTTATTATTGGAGGTGTAGCTGCCGGTACTAAAGTTGCTGCCAAGCTAAAACGTGAAAACCAAGACTATGAAGTTACTATTTTAACCAAAAGCAAGGATATTTCTTATGCAGGTTGTGGAATTCCCTACTATGTTGGTAAGCTAATTCCAAATCGAAGTCAATTAATAGTGAATACACCGGAAAGTTTTTCAAAATTAACTGGTGTTTCAGTAATAACCCAGGTAGAGGTAACCAAAGTCAATCCTTCTGAAAAAACTGTTGAAGCCATTAATTTAAAAACAAATGAACCTCTTACGTACGAATATGACAAGCTCGTCATGGCATCAGGTGCGAGTGCAATTACTCCACCAGTTGATGGAGTAAATTTAAAAAATGTATTCTTTGTAAGGACTCCAGATGATGGTGAAGCCTTGCGTAGTGCTGTTGAAGCAGGTGATATAAAGCGGGCTGTTGTAGTAGGCGGTGGATATATAGGTCTTGAGGTTGCAGAAAATTTATTTTCTCAAGGCGTTAGAGTTACCATTATTGATATGGCAAAACATATTCTGCCTGGATTTGACGAAGAAGTTTGTGAATATGTTGAGAACCATTTAGCCAATCAGGGCATCATTGCTTTTACTGAGACAAAGCTTGAAGCCATTCTTGGTGATGGAAAGGTTGAAAAAGTCAAAACTAGCAATCGGGCTTTCAAAGCAGATGCAGTCATACTTAGTGTTGGAATAAAGCCTAATACCGACTTTGTGGAAGGCTCAGGCATTGAACTAATGCCAAATAAAACTATTAAAGTAAACGAATATCTGCAAACAAATGTTGAAGACATATATGCCGTTGGAGACTGTGCTACCGTTGTAAATAGGCTTACTAAAGAGCCAACCTGGTCTCCTATGGGCTCTACCGCTAATATTGCAGGCCGTATTGTTGCTAAAAATATCGCTGGTACAGAAACAGCCTATCCGGGAGTTTTGGGCACTGCAGTCCTTAAACTTCCTGAACTTAATGTAGCAAGAACAGGTTTAACAGAAGCAGCTGTAAGAAAAGCTGGCTATAATGCTGTTAGCGTTGTGGCTGTTGTAGATGACAAGGCCCACTATTACCCAGATGCTTCCTACTTTATCGTTAAAATGATAGCTGATAAGGACAGCAAAAAATTGTTAGGTCTGCAAGTATTGGGAAAAGGTGCGGTGGATAAAATGGCTGACATTGCAGTTACAGCAATTACTATGGGAGCAACTCTAAATGGTATTCAAAATATGGATTTGGCCTATGCTCCACCCTTCTCCACTGCAATTCATCCCTTCACCCATACCGTTAATATATTATTAAATAAAATTAACGGTAAGTTTGAAACCATTACACCTGCTGCCTATTTAAATGGAGAAGGCAAAGACTACAAAGTGATCGATACCTCTACTATTCCAAGTATTGATGACGCTCATTATGTGGATCTTACTAAGGTTGACCAAGAGTTTTCTGAATTTGCTAAGGATGAAAAGCTTCTGTTGGTATGTACAAAAGGCAAAAGAGCTTATATGCTCCAAAACCGCTTAAAACATTTGGGATATGCAAATACATTAGTTCTTGAAGGTGGCACCACCTTTAATGAAGTAACTGTATAAAATAATAATTTTTTATTGGGGGTTTGTATTATGGGAAATTTAACTGTTAGCGCTGCTGACTAAAAAAGAGTAAAATCTTTAGGCTTTCTAAGAAATAAAGGTACTGATAACTTCTCAGGAAGGATTATCACTGTAAACGGTAAAATAACTGCTGCTCAAAACAAATGTATTTCAGAAGCAGCTGAGCTTTTTGGAAATGGTACTGTAACTTTTACATCTAGATTAACAGTAGAGGTTCAAGGTATTCCCTATGATAAAATCGATGACTTTAGAGCTTACATCGCTAAAGAAGGTTTGGTAACGGGTGGTACAGGTTCTAGAGTACGTCCAATAGTATCCTGTAAAGGTACAACCTGTCAGTATGGTCTGATTGATACCTTTGGAATATCAGAAGAAATCCATGAAAAATTCTATAACAGTTATTACGATGTAAAGCTTCCTCATAAATTTAAAATAGGTGTTGGGGGATGTCCTAACAACTGTGTTAAGCCTGATTTAAATGATTTAGGCGTAGTGGGACAATTGATACCTAATTTCGATGAAGATTTCTGTAATGGATGTAGAAAATGTCCTGTAGAAGATATTTGCCCAATGGACGCAGCCAAGGTTGTGGATGATGTTCTTCATATTGATAGAGACGTATGCAATAACTGTGGCCGCTGCGTTGGAAAGTGCCACTTCGATTCTATCGAAGACGGTAAGGTTGGATATAAAATATATTTAGGCGGACGCTGGGGTAAACGTGTTGGTCGTGGTATACCTCTAAGTAAAATTTTTAGTACCAAAGAAGAAGTTATGGACGTAATAGAAAAAGCCATCCTATTATACAGAGAACAAGGAAAAACTGGGGAACGTTTCGGTGCAACCATTGAAAGGCTTGGCTTTGAAAATGTAGAAGCTCAGTTATTATCAAATGACATCCTAGACAGAAAACAAGAAATCCTTGAAGCCAATCTCCATACTACAGGTGGAGCAACCTGCTAAAATAAAAAACGCCAGCATT
>JAAYKZ010000461.1 GCA_012522165.1 Clostridiales bacterium | reverse complement strand
CATGATTTTTCTCTTGTCGTTATTTCTAACTCGTTACTTAAAAAGCAAAATTATATCTCGAAAGTGACATTTTCATAGAATAAAATCATGATTTTTTAGGTGACATTTTCACAGGTTATTGACATACAATTTCAGAATTTATTAATAAATTTGTCGTTTTATTTAATTGTACATATTGTACATATAATGATAAGGCCTTTCAGCAGAAATGCCGAAAGGCCCAGATAATGCTACGCAGGAACTACAACAAATTCAATATCCGTTAGCTTTTCTTTTAGTTTTCTTATAATATCACTTTTACCTTGGGAACTTGGTGATTCCCCCAAAACCATTATTCCAATATTGTGTTTTTGAGAAAAACTTGATAACACCTCTACTACTTGGTTAGAACGCAGTACTGTCATCTCTGCACCCACCTGTTTTGAAATATCGAACAGGTAGTCTAGGGCTTCTCCTTCTTTGGGGTTGCCTAAAAAGTTTTCCTCTAAAGGTGCTACATGTATCACATAAGGCTTTCCGCCACTTGTCTTTGATCTTTCATAACCCACTCTAATAAGTCTTTCACAAGACCTTTGTCGAGTTACACAAATTAGTACATTTTGCGACTTTCCCATTTCCACCCCTCTTAACTTTCCAAAAGATTATACAGTTTTACAGCACGGCATTTAAAGCTTCAGCCACTGTATCTACTGCAATAATCTCTATGTCCCTTATCCTGTCCAGTCCTCTTAAATTGGCCTTGGGGATTAGACAGGTGTTAAAACCTAGTTTTTTACACTCTAAAATCCTTTTTTCTACTCGGCTGATACCTCTAACCTCCCCTGTAAGTCCAACCTCACCCATTATACATAGGTGATGATCTATGGGAATATTCCTAAAACTAGAGGCAATGGCACAAACTACTGCCAAATCTGCTGCAGGCTCATCTATTCTTATACCGCCTGCCACATTCACATATGCATCCTGGTCGTATAATCTCATGCCCACCTTTTTTTCCAGCACTGCCATAAGCAGCACCATTCTATTGTGGTCTACCCCAGTAGACATTCGCCTAGGCATGCCAAAAGCTGTGGTACTGACCAGGGCCTGAACCTCCACCAGCATAGGCCTGGTACCCTCTAAGCTGCACAGTACTGCTGATCCAGACATACCACGGGTTCTTTCAGATAGCAAATGCTCCGAAGGGTTCATAATCTCCACTAAACCCTTGTCACCCATTTCAAAGATTCCTATCTCGTTGGTGGAACCAAATCTATTCTTTACACTTCTTAGAATTCTATAGATATGATGGCGATCCCCTTCAAAGTAGAGAACTGTATCTACCATATGCTCCAGCACTCTGGGCCCGGCGATAGCCCCTTCCTTGGTGACATGGCCCACTATAAAGATGGTCATACTACTTCTTTTGGCCAGCCTCAAAAGGGCAGATGTTACTTCCCTGACCTGGCTGACACTACCTGGCGCTGAGCTTAACACAGGGTTGAACATGGTCTGTATGGAATCTATCATCAAAAATTTAGGTCTTATGGTTTCAACATGGGCTAGTATCATATCTAGATTAGTTTCAGCTACCAAATGAAGGTTTGATGTTGTTACTCCTAACCTATTAGCCCTCATCTTTATCTGATGAACAGACTCTTCGCCTGATGCGTATAGGACCTTGTTATTATCTTGACCCAAAGCTTCGCATATCTGTAGTATGAGGGTGGATTTGCCAATGCCTGGATCTCCTCCTATGAGAACAAGGGAGCCTGTGACCACCCCTCCCCCTAGCACCCTGTCCAGTTCTTTAAGACCCGTGCTCTGGCGCGCTTCTTCCTTGGTAGAAACCTCATCCAAGGTAACGGGACGGCTGGAGTCAACTAGCTCTGGTCCTATTATAGGGTTTATAGGACCCTCCTGCTTTATCTCCTCTACCATGGTGTTCCATTGATTACAGGAGGGACATTTGCCCAACCATCTTATAGATTCATGGCCACATTCCTGGCATACAAATATTTTTTTTAGCTTTGCCATAGTCTTTAATTACTCCCTAAACTTAGCTCTATAGGTTCTTCCACTGTGCTTATATATAGCTGATCCTTTTTATCATTGGGGTTTTCAGCACAATACCATATTACCTTATTGCCAGATACCCCGTCCTGGGTCAGTCGTGCCTTGGTACCAGGTTTATTAAGCTGAGCATAGCGATCTAGCTCCCAAAAATAAACCATGACAGCATCATCCTTCATATAGGCAATAAAACCATCGCCTATTCCATAGGGACGGGCAACGTTTTCATCAACATCTATGATGGTTTTCCCATTATCTATGGTCAGCTTCAGGTGTGCCTCTGATGGATTTAAGTTATCCAGCCAGGCTATGGCCTTGCCATTGGTAGCAGGGTATATTGCAAAGCCTTTAGGATCCAATATTTCTGGATCCACCCCTTCTTCCTGAGGAATGCTTTCTGCCCCAGAGTCCTGGTTAGCAGGATCTTCCCCCTGGCTGCTAGCTGCAAGATCTGCAGATAGGGCTTTGGATAGATCTAGTACCTTTATAAAGCTTTTGTTGTCTGGATCCTCATCGCTAGGAACTACCCATATCAATAGCTCCTCAGATATAGATGGTGGACAGGTGCCGTAGGTAGGGTTGTCAAATATCTCTAAGACAACTGGTTCTCCAGACTTAAAATTATATAGATACAGCCTGTCCTGGTTTACATCCTTCTGCTCTACCCATACTAGATTATCTCCTGCAAGCCTTAGTTGAGGTTTGTTATAATCACAATTCTTTATTTTTGAGACTTCACCAGTTGCCCTATTCATAACATATAGTTGATTTTCACCGCTTTGGTTGGTATCCAGCCAAACAATCCAATCCTTATTAAACCTGCCCTCATAAATCTCACCAAACTTGATTTCAGTATGGGCAATAACAGTCTCTTGCCCTGTATCCAGATTCATGACATACAGGTCCTGAAAGACTGGTTCATCTATACTCTCACTATTACCAGCAGAATAGAGAACTTCATTATCATACGGAATGGGTTCATTTATTCGCATTAGTTCTGTCTCCAGAGCTACACTGCTATCTGATAGGTCTATGATGGGCAGCTCTACTTCCTCTTCAGCCTCCTCAGGTTCATCTATAGGAGGTAGGTTTTTCTGGCTGTTGTCCTCAGCGGTTATACTGCTCTCCTCTAAGTTTTTATTGTTTTTTCCCCTATCTTTATTGCTGAAGGAATAGATACCAAAGCCTATAGTAAAAGCTACTACCAGCCCTAAGGTTATAAAGCGTAGGGTAGTTTTATTGATGGTAATAACCCTAATAGGCCTGTTTTGTCTTATAGGTTTGGTATAGGTAATCTTTATCTTCGATTTACTTCTTTTTATCTTCTCTAGTAACTTACTAATATTCAAAGCTTGTACACTCCCCGGAAAAAAATGAAACTTTGTTTATCATATCCCTCTAAATTATATCACATTATTAAGCAAAAATATACACAGGGGAATATTTATTAAAAATAAGACCGAGCTTTGCTCGGCCTTATT
>JAAYKZ010000460.1 GCA_012522165.1 Clostridiales bacterium | reverse complement strand
GTTCTATAGGAGAGAATATGGTTCTGGCAAAATAATCTGCAAGTAGGCAAAAGCTAGAACCTAGCAAAAATATCCCCGGTATAAGGGCTTTAGGCTGAGAAGTCTTCATCATCAACCTGGTTAAATGGGGAACGGCAATGCCGACAAAGGAAATGGGGCCAGCAAAGGCTGTTACACAGGCGGAAAGCATGCTGGATAGAGCAATTAAAATTATTCTGAAGGTCTTGATGTTTATCCCCATGCTCCTAGCATAGCCTTCTCCCAGTAAATAGCCTTCTAAGGGCTTTGATAGCAAAAAAGTCAGTATAACTGTAGGTATTATGATGATGAAGGAAAATTTTATCATATCCCAGGTAATTCCAGAAAAACTTCCCATAGACCACAGGGTTAGGCTTGCAATCTTTTCATATTCTGCAAAGGTAATCATAAGGTTTGTACCTGCCGATACTATATAGCCAAGCATAATGCCCACTACCACCAGTTTTGAAATGTCATTTACCTTCTGGGCAAACAGCAATACTAAAAGCATGGCTAATAGGCTGCCTACAAAAGAGGCTATGAAGATGCCAAGTACTCCCGCCTGGAATACTTTTAAGCTAAAATTGGTAAGCAGGAAAATTCCAACAAAAAACCTTGCTCCCGATGACACCCCAAGGACGTAGGGGCCTACTATGGGGTTTCTGAAGAAGGTTTGCAGTAAAAAGCCTGAAATCCCCAAGGCCCCTCCATATAACAGGCCGCTTACTATCCTGGGTATCCTGATTTTGTAAAGGATGTTATATTCTAAGGTGGATAATTCCCTGTTTTTAAGTAAAATATCCTTTAAATCCTTTAGTGTGAAGTCAACGGAGCCGGATACTAGATTGATTGCTATGGTGAATATTAGAAATATTATCAAGCCAGCTATTATCAATATAGCCCTCTTATTTTTGCCCATATTATCTCCTCAATCTATGGTTTTTTATAATCTAATCCATTAGGAAGAAGTATTCCGTTTCGGTAATTTCTCCATGGGGAGTGGTAAATATGGTGTAAAGGTCTTCAATCATATCTGCTACCCGGTCTGCATGTTGGAAATAATGTGGCTTATATCCCCATACCCGCCTATCTCTTACCGCATTGATGTCTGCAAAGTATTCGGCACTAGCTATTATATCATCTATACTTTGGATGCTGCGGCCCATCCTATTGTGATAGAACAAGGTATCTACATCTTCGATGCCCTTATATAGTTCTTCTGCATTCATCTTGCTATTACCATCTTGGTCAGGATTTAAATGGCTTAAAATATACTCTCCACCAGCAAGTTCGATCATCTTGACTTCGTAATCCCCCTTGTTTCTCACGTAGTAGATATCGTTAGATAGAAAAAAGGATGCAAACTTTTCCCTTTCACCTTCTAAGTTGGCTACCCTTTCTTCTATTTCTTCAATCTTTTTAAGCTGGGCATCATAAAATTCCTCTGCTTCTTCCTCCTTGTCGAATAAGGCTCCCACAAATTTTACCCATTCTAACCTTCCTCTAGGGTCTGATTCCCTTTGGCTTCCACGAGATATCCACTTAATTCCCAACTCATCAAACTTTGCTGCCACCTCATCGGTGCCATGGCCTGTCCCCGTTGTAATCAAGACCAAATCAGGCTTAATTGCTTGTATGAGTCCATAGTCTGGGCTAGAATTCCTTCCTACGTATGTAATCCTTCCTTCTTCCATTCCTTCCTTTACCTCTGGAATATGCCAGTCATCAACTTCGGTAGTAACTAAGCTTATCTTATCCAAAAGGCCTAAGGGCCTTAATTCAGCAGCAGCAGTAGTTGCAAACACCCCTACCGATTCTATAGGCAAGTGAATGACATTTATGTCAGCCTTTAACTGGGGTACCTCCTTGCCTTCTGGTACCAACAGGGTCCTTCTGCCATTCCAGTCGGTTATAATCTTATAACCACCTTGGTAATAGTCCACTGAAAAGGATTCTGCATACTTTAATTCCATTTGACCAATATGGATCAAACCAGTGTCTTCATCGATATTCTCCATGACAGCTTCTTCAAAATCTTCCTGACTATTTACACTTGCTCCCTCCTGACCCTTACAGCCCGTTAACATGAACGCCAGGGCCAGTAATAATAAGGTTAGCTT
>JAAYKZ010000459.1 GCA_012522165.1 Clostridiales bacterium | reverse complement strand
TAAACAATCAATATTATGGTTAGAGGATGCTGACTTTTCAACTTACACAATTAGCTATCAGTTAACAGATAAAAACTGCATAAAAAATGAGTTAGACTCATACAAGTCTAACTCATTTTTTATAGCGATTTAGTATACCTTCTAGCATCCTAGCATGACGCCCTTCATCCTTGGCCGATTCGTTGAAATAATCCCTGGCTGTCTCCAGCCCTAGCTCCGCTGCTTTATCTGCTGCTTCTTTCTTGTCTTTATTGGCAAAAATCTCTCCTTCTAGCATCTGGGCTATATTATCAAATAGGTTATCACTTATCATACCGTTAAGCTCTGCAAATCTAGCAGCGTGTTCTGCTTCTTCCCATGCAATAGCTTTTAATACCTGAGCAATCTCAGGATAGCCCTCCCTCTCTGCTTGTCTGGCTATGGCCAAATAGACACCTGCTTCAGTAGTTTCACCTTTAAAGTTTTGCTTTACAGCTCTGTCAAGGGGAGTTCCTTTAGTCTCTCCAATTACATTTTCAACTGTAAGGCTTATTTTGTCCATTTTTCTACTCCTTTCTTCTATGGTAAGCTTCAAATATTTTATCAGCTAATTCGCTGTTAATGGACTTTATATGATTAAGATAAACAAAGGTACTTCCCTTGAACTCTTGAGAATCCCCAAAGAGTATTATCTCAAGGCATTCTCGAACAATGTTGATAATGCAATCTTCATCGTGATATAGATTACAGTTACGGCACTGATTAAGTAAGAAACCAATGGCCTCTATTATATCTTCATTATTATCATATACTTTCACATCCCAATAGGGTATATTATCTGCACCACCATCAATGAACCTATCATCTTGCTTGAGAACTGTTAAAAGACAGCTTTTGCAATACCCTATAAGGCATTTTTCATTTTGGCATTCACCACAAACTTCCTCGCCTAGACAGCAATTGCTTATTTCTGTAATTAGTTGCTCGTAATTAATTGAATCACTAATTGCAATTACCCCCTTACTTGTCCAAAAACCTAATCCAACCACATATATACCACATATCTATGTTTTTAAACAATAACTTCTTTCAAGTCCAGCGCCGGTCTTTGTTTTATCCACAGATTATGTATACTGCCATAAAGGTTTTAATTATAGTGCACCATATATGACAGCACGAAGTCTGGGCTGATGATACTCTTCAAAATTAGGTAGCATCTGCTGCATATAAACTGCGGATAATCTTTCTTGTGGATCTATTAATACCCAGGTGCCAGCAAGTCCACACCAGCCAAATTCACCTAGTGAGCCATTTCCACCAGCTGCCACTGGATCCACCATAACTCTAACACCCAGTCCATAACCATACCCTGCTTGATAAGGCCAGTTAAAGTCGGCTTGCTGCTGTGGACTTAGGTGATTAGTTCTCATAAAATCTATAGTCTTTGATCCAAGTATCCTGATACCATCTAACTCACCACCACAAGCCATCATTTGTGCAAAACGGCTGTAGTCTCCAAGAGTAGATAATAGTCCTCCACCACCGCCTTCAAATGTGGCATCTGGTTGATAGTTGGCATCCATGCTGGTATTTTTAGTTAAAGTGCCGTCCTCAGAACGGTTATATAAACTACATAACCTATCTTTCTTTTCATCTGGGATTCTAAAGAAGGTATCATTCATGCCTAAAGGCTCAAATATTTCTTCTTTTAAGAATTGACCGAAGCTTTTACCTGAGACCACTTCAATAAAGGCCCCTAAAACATCGTGGCTAAAACCATACTTCCAATGGCTGCCTGGTTCGAATGCCAGAGGAATCTGTGCCAAGGCTTTAGATAAAGCCCTAACATCGTATTTTTCCCCTGCAGCCTGCTTTTGCCTTAACTCTTCCATAACCTTGCCAGTTTGCCGTTCAGTTTCATTTTGGTTTCCACCATAGGTCAAGCCTGATGACATGGTAAAAAGGTCTTTTACAAGAATGGGTCTGCTAGCAGGAGCCGTATATAGATCGCCAGTGGGAGTACGGTGATATAC
>JAAYKZ010000458.1 GCA_012522165.1 Clostridiales bacterium | reverse complement strand
GGAGAAAAGGTTATGGAACAGCCATATTAAAGAAAGCCATAGAAATTGCAAAAGAAAAGAATTGTTATAAAGTAATGCTTGCCACCAGTAGCAAAGATGAAGCTGTTCTCAGATTTTATGAAAAGGCAGGTTTAGATAGAGGAGAAAAAACCGCATTTATTATAAGGAACTAAGTTTAGGTTATAAACTTTCCTTATTATGTAGCAAATTTTACTTGAGTTTCTATTACTATTTTGCTATGATTGTATATCATAAATCTAAGGCTAACATTCCTAATGGAAGTTAGACCTTGGAGCAAAATAATCTTATATTCTTATTTTTATATTTTATTGATGCTGTCAGGTATCCGCGTATGGAACTTGAACGGAGGTGTTGTGAAAAATGAAACTTAATACACGGAAACTGGCTATCATCGGTATGCTGGGAGGTATTTCCATCATACTAGGGGTCACACCTTTGGGCTTTATACCCATAGGACCTGTAAAAGCTACAATTATGCACATCCCAGTTATCATTGGTTCTATTGTAGAGGGACCTGTGGTAGGGCTTTTTATAGGGCTAATCTTTGGTGGATTTAGTATGTTTCAAGCCTATGCAATGCCTACAAGCCCCGTGCAGGTAGTATTTTTGGATCCAGTGGTAGCGGTACTTCCTAGACTTTTGATTGCCTTAGTTGCCCACTATTCTTACCAGGGAATAAAGAGAGCTTTTGGACCAGACAATCAACATAGAGGCAGGGTGCTAGGTGCTATGCTTGCAGCAGCACTGGGTACTATCACTAATACCGGAGGGGTACTAGGAGCCATATATATAAGGCATGCAGAATTTTATGCAGAAAAGCTAGGAATTGACCCTGCTGTAGTAGGAAATACTATTTTATATGGGATTGCCATACCTAATGGCATTCCAGAGGTTATAATAGCCATACTGGTGGTTACAGCCGTAGTTCGTGCTTTACAGAAGTTTTATAAGCATGAGTTATAGACTACAATTTTTTGATGGAGTATATATAGAAATAGCGGGCAGGGAACTTTCCCTGCTCAAATTTTTAGAGGGGAAGGATGGAAAGCTATGATTATGGTAATGGATATAGGTAATACAAATGTGGTATTAGGAGTATATGCAGATAAAGATTTGTTGACCAGCTGGAGGCTGGCAACAGACAGGAATAAGACAGCTGACGAGTTAGGTATCATGGTGATGGATCTTTTTAGATACAGCAAAATATCTAGTAGGGATATTAAAGGAATTATTATATCTTCGGTTGTTCCTAGTATAATGGATGCTTTAGAGAAAATGTGCAAAAAATATTTTGATCTAGAGCCAATGGTGGTGGGCCCAGGGATTAAGACAGGTATGAATATACGCTATGATAATCCAAAAGAAGTTGGAGCAGATAGAATAGTCAATGCTGTTGCTGCTTATGAAGCCTATGGAGGTCCTTTGGTTGTAATTGATTTTGGTACTGCTACTACGTTTTGTGCTATTTCTAAAGATGGAGAATACTTGGGGGGCTGTATCTCACCTGGCATAAAAATATCTACTGATGCTTTGTTTCAACATGCTGCTAAATTGCCTAGAATAGAATTAGTAAAACCTCCTCAAAGTATTGGCAAGAATACAGTAGTTAGTATGCAGGCAGGAATAATATATGGATATGTAGGTCAAGTGGACTATATTGTGCGGCGCATGAAAAAAGAATTAGGAGCTCCTGAGGCTAAAGTAATTGCTACAGGAGGTTTTGCTACTTTAATTGGACAAGAGTCAGAAACTATAGATATAGTGGATGAATATCTTACCTTAAAGGGATTAAGAATTATATATGAAAGAAATCAATTAAGCTTATAAGACTATACATATAAAGCAATGCCCTTTCATAGATAGTACAAAAAAATTTAACTACTGGGCTAGTTCAACAGGTATCTTTCATAATTCATAATGGCTATTGAACGTTGGCGTCATCGCTCACACTTCAATAGCCATTATATTTAGTAAAGAAATACTGAATTAGCATAGTAGGTTCATTTTTGCATCTAGAAAAATAGCTACGTTGTGGCAAGAAAAACAATAGCTGGAAAGGAGTATACTTTTGCCAGTAGCACCAACATTAAGGTTTTTCTAGCACATAGACAATGAAATTTGGTACTCGAAGTTCGTCATCCAGATCTGGATATTCCTTTAACTTATCTACGGAAACAGTTGGCTCTATAATTTCTTTTATTACAAAACCAGTTTTGATGAAATTATTTAAATAAGTGGATAGTGAACGATGGAAATTGGTGAATTTTACCCCTAGCATTTCGCAATGTCGTTCTCCTTCATCAAAGTAGTTGTCTAAGATAGCATGTAGTTTTTCTCCATTATGATTTCGACACCATTTGCCAGTAGCAGATCTCATGGGATGAAGGTTGGCTATAATAAATCTACCACCCTTTTTTAATACCCGAAAAACTTCTCTATTATTCGCCTCGAAATCGGGGATATCGCATTGATTAAGATATGAAACTGCAAGATCAAAAGTTTCATCATTAATTGAGCTTAGATTTTGAACATCTTGCACACGGTATTCATCACGCTCAGACTGCAGTTCCCGCGCAGCCTTAATCATCGGTTCACATAGATCCAATCCTAACACATATTTTGCTCCCCGCTCGACAAGCATTCTGCAAAAGCGGCCTTCCCCGCATCCACAATCTAAGATACTCAGTCCTTCAACATTTCCACATGCATCAAGCATAACGGAATCAAGGAAGCCATTGCGTACAGAATTTTTACCTTCTCTTACCTCTTTGATCCATCTAGGAGCAAGATTTTTCCATTCCTGTTTGAGGTCTTTTATACTTCTCATTTTAATCACCCTTTCAAGAGAATCTGAGTATAATATTTATTCAACAATGAAGCTGGATTATTGGATAGGCTTATATATAT
>JAAYKZ010000457.1 GCA_012522165.1 Clostridiales bacterium | reverse complement strand
ATCTTAAAGTAGTCTGATATACTAATCCAGCCATCATGCTTAAATAAATCATAGTTGTGAATAGGGTTTGGGTATGCTAGAATAAACGGGAGGATAAACTAGAAGAAAAAGTTATGAAAGAGGAGGAAACAAAATGTACATAGTATTATTGGGAGCGCCTGGATCCGGTAAAGGTACTCAAGGCGGTATGATATCAGAAAAGCTGGGTATTGCCCATTTATCAACAGGAGATCTTTTTAGGGGTATTCTATCAAATCCCGATCATGAATTATATAAAGACCTTCAAGTTATTAAAGAGGGTAAATTGGTTTCAGATGAAATTGTTAATAGCGTAGTAGAGGATGGTTTAAGAAAGCCAGAGTACAAAGACGGAGTTATTTTCGATGGATATCCAAGAACAGTAGCCCAGGCTGAGGCTCTTGATAAGATGCTGGATGCCATGGGCAAAAAAGTGGATGTGGTTATTGATATCCAAGTTACTCAAGAGGTATTATTAGAGCGTTTGTTGGGTCGAAGAAGCTGTCCAAATTGCAAAAGGATATTCCATATAAAAGATGGTATAGAAAATTGTCCTGATTGTAATGTGCCTTTGGTGCAGAGGGATGATGATAATGAGGAAACAATAAGGGAACGTTTTGAGGAATATAGAATGAAGACTGCTCCCCTTCATAATTATTATAAAAATGGAAATACCAATTATATAGAGGTTGTTGTTACCGACTCCGAAAGAGAAGCAACAAGTGTTAATCAAGAAATAATGGACAAATTAAGAGAATTAGGGCTTGTTGAAAAATGAAAGTCTTTGCTATAAGCGACTTGCATCTTCCAGGAAGGCAAGATAAGCCTATGGATGTCTTTGGAGACAATTGGAAGAACCATTGGGAAAAAATAAAGAGCAACTGGATGGATGTCATATCTCCCAATGACGTAGTTTTAATACCAGGGGATATTAGCTGGGCTATGAAATTAGATGAGGCTTTGGTTGATTTAGATCAGATTGCTGTCTTACCTGGAAGGAAAGTGTTAGTAAAAGGCAATCATGATTACTGGTGGGCCTCTATTACTCGCCTTAGGGAATCCACACACCCTTCTATCTACGCTATACAAAATGATAGCCTTATTTTCGAAGAAATACCTGATATAGCCTTTTGTGGCACAAGGGGTTGGACTCCTCCGGGTACAAAGGATTTTACCAGTCATGATGAGAAAATATTTAATAGAGAGCTCAATCGATTAAGGTTATCCTTGGATGATGCCAAAGACTGTTCAAATATCATAGTATTACTTCATTTCCCTCCTTTTGACGATAAAGGGGAGGAAAGTGAGATTTGCCATTTAATGAGACAGTATCCTGTTCAACATGTAGTTTTTGGTCATCTCCATGGTGATAGCCTTAAGGGAGTAATCGAGGGCCCAATTAATGGAATAACATATCATTTAGTATCCTGTGATTATTTGGATTTTAATCCAAAGTTAATACTAGAGATATAGGCTGCACTTTATGACTAAGAATATATAAAAATGCAGTCGATAAGTAGTCGAATTTTATATTTTACTTAAAAAAACACGGCGTAAGGCCGTGTTTTTTGTTATTTTAGGACTTATTTCCTATTTTTTTGGTTTTTCGCAACTTTTAGCCCCAATTAAGAAGGAAATTCAGTAGTGTTGCATTAAATAGATTTTAAAAAGTCAATAGTAAAATAGTGATGGTAGATTAAGTCTATAT
>JAAYKZ010000456.1 GCA_012522165.1 Clostridiales bacterium | reverse complement strand
TTTATTTATGTGTGCCCAAAATACATGTAATTCTATGCATCTCAATTATAACGTAAACATAAGGGTAAAAAGAGTAGTGGAGCGGGATTTAAGAAAATCCCACCCCAACTCTTGACAAAGACCCTTGTTTTTACAATGATGTAATTAATTGTCGATAAACAAAATGGATTTAAATTGCTAAACAAATGAAAGGGTTAAGAGTTATATAAGGTTCAAGAGTTATTTAAGCTGTATATACTAGGATTTATTAAGATCATATTCATAGAATTAATTTATATAAAAAGATGGTAGATCAAGTACGGGATTAGTAGGTTATATATCCAATATCACCTATCATTATTTTTCCTGGTCCATTTGAAAAATGTAAAATAATTTCACTAATGTTTTCATAGGACATATTATCATATAAGCTTTTGATTGTATCTAGATTAACCTCATACATATGAAAAACTGGCTCTTCCTCTTCTTCGTATTTTCCTTTCTTCATTATTTTATCAAACCAGGGTATTTTAGTGTACTGTACTTTAATCTGTACTGGAATAGGCATATATTCATCCAGCGAAACTCTTACAGATTGGCCAGATTTATTTCTAAACTCTACTTCAACTTTGGGGTAAGAATCTATTTCTTCATCCAAGTCTCTGGCCATATTTGCTATAGAAAGTATTAAACTATCAGGATCATACTTTAAAGAATTGATATATTTATCAGAAATTGAAATTGTATAGGTTCCTTCTTTATTCCATTGTAGAACTACTCCGTACTTATTTTTACTGTTTCCTCTACGATCTTTAGCTGCTTCAATTTCCCAAATTCTAAATCCTTTCGCATCAACGATTACATCTTTATCGAAAACTCTTTTATCCTTGTTGGAATAAAACTTATTTATTGGTTCAAACATTCCGTTTTCGAATCTGTTGAAATACAATGTTTTAGGCAACCATTCAAGACCATATTGATAATTACGAAATAGTTTTTCATATCGGGTACTGTCCAGTAAGGTTGTTTCTAAAAAAGCAGATACATATATTTTGGTGATTTCTCTTTGTTGATTAAAATCCATGGTATCCCTGTGATTAAGAAACAAACCACCCGGAATGCTAATATCCCATTTACCCCAATCAGTATTGAAATAGCTGTGATTAGCTTCTGCCAGGTAAAGAGAAGCTTTGAATTTTCTAGATCCACTGGGAAAGCGTACTCTTTCATACTGTCTTTCACCCCTAAAGCTATTAACATCTGCATCTTGGGCACCGTGAATTACCAAATAGTTTGTATCCCATAGATAAGGAACTTTATCGTCTACTGATTTATCTGTTGGAGCTAAGGCTACCACTGCCTGGATTTTAAACCTATCTACTCCTTCTAAAGAAGGATCTTGGGCAAACCATTTTTTATAATCAACAGCCATTGTAGAGGCAAGGCCCCCTCTGGAATGGCCAATTAAAGCAACTTTTTCGAAATCCACCTTTTTATAAAAAGGAGTGCCTGGAGTATTGCTAAATTCCTCTACTTGCAGCAAATGCTGTAATATTAGCCAGGCACGTAGTTCCATATCTTTTTTAGGGATGCCAGACCAGTTGGAATAGTTAAGGAAATTTTGATCTAGCGAGATGGTAATAAAACCGCGGCTGGCTAGTAACTCTCCTAAATAGCTATAACCAGCATCTGAAAAATCTTCCATCTTATGATTTCCGTGGGTAATCAATACAAGAGGGAATGGTCCTGGCCCATCAGGGATCCATACGCGACCATTTAAAGGAAGTTCTTTTTCATCAAATCCCCAAAAAAGCCTTCTTAACCAAGGCCATTTATCAATATATTCAGAAGCATCCACTGTGTTGGAAATAAGATCTACATTTTTACCATATTCTTTTCGATGTTTATCCTTACCGTTTCCATATGTAAAGCGGATAACAGAAAAATCCCCTTCTGCAGCCGGGCTTTCCTCAAAAATAGGAGTAACCGTTGCCTCAGGATATACTTCAGTAAAGGCAGGAATTTTACTTTTATGTAAATAAGGAGATTGCCACAAAAAATACCAGGCCATTATTGGTAATATAATGACTAGTATTTTTACTTTTAGGGATAGTTTTTTGTTGAATAATATGATGATAATGGTACCAATAATCAAGGTAAACAATATAAAAGAAAAAGCAGTGATAACAGAAAATAAGGTACCTAAATTTCCTGTGGATAAAACATAATAAGCCAAAGCCCAGGTAAATATAAGGCTTCCTATGAATAAGCGCGGCAGTGGTATGTACAACAAGGATAAAAGAAAAGCAAGACATAGAGTACTAATAATAAATCCAATATAAACTAATAAAAGATAGATGACAAAATCTAGTATAAAATTTATTCCTGTGGGATTGGCTATGGTAATTATAGTTATAGTAACAATATTGGAAAGGGCTATAC
>JAAYKZ010000455.1 GCA_012522165.1 Clostridiales bacterium | reverse complement strand
TCAAAGAAGTGCAAGAGATGATAGAAAAAACAAAAGACAAGGAATCCGAAAAAAATACACTATAAACTTACATTAAATTTTTTTGATTGTTTAATGAATTAAATAAGAAGGGTTTGAATTTAGTATGTTAGGAAGATTCAAATAGATTAATATTAGATTCTATGGAGGCAATATATGTTCAGGAAACGAAAAATAATTCATTTAATTTTTATAATCCTTGTTCTATTGCAGGTGACAGGTTGTACTATTACTAATGACCCTGCAACAAGCGATAATGTTACAACTGTTTCATATATGGGATTTGGTGCTCTAGAAACGGTAGGTGGCTCATTACATAACCTTAGTATTGGCTCAAATAATTATATTATAGATGTAGGTTCGTTTTATGGTGACGAGGGGAGTAATTATCCGCTACCATCTAGTTTAGATGTAAAGAGTATTGATGCTATATTCATAACTCATGCACATGCTGATCATATAGGAAGACTTCCATTGTTACTTGAGATTGGATATGAAGGGCCAATATATATGACATCTGTTAGTAAAGATATAACTGTTGTAAGTACGCTTTCTAATCTTAAATATATTGATTTAGGGACAGAGGAATTTTATTATTCAAGGAATAATAATAAGGATACCAAACCAGTTTATTTAGATAGATTTAATTATGGACAATATGAGGTAAAAGACAAAAATAGAGTATATATTAAATCGAAGAGGAATGAATTAAATCAAAAGGGATTTTATCTTCATAATTCAACTGTAGATAATCTTGAAATGGAGATGCTAGGTAGATTAGAAAACCAAATAATTACTGTCAATTATGAAGAGGTCATTGAGCTAGGTGATGGTGTTACAGCTGAATTTTTCTATACTTCACATTTACCAGGTAGTTCTATGATATATTTCACTGCAGGGGACAAAAGTATCCTTTTTTCAGGTGATGTAGGAAGCAATAACAACCCTTTTTTAGTAGAGAATAAAAAATTTGAAAAGCCAATAGATTATCTCTTTGTAGAAGGTACGTATGGAACAAAAGTAACAGACTATATTACAAAAGAAGAGAGACAGAAACTCAAAGAATATATTGGTAATGCAATTCGAAACAATGAAAGAGTGGTTATTCCAGCATTTGCTGTTGATAGATCTCAGCAAGTTTTATATGAAATAAGAAACGGTATGAATGAAGGTATCATTCCAGAGAATACACGTGTTAAGGTATTTAGTCCGACTATAGAAGAAATTACAAACTTGTATATAAAATATTCAGAGAACAAAGACATTTATAAGGACTACTTTAGTGACAATATGTTTACGGATATTTTTGATATTAAAAATCTTGAGATCAATCCTACTATGGCTGATAGTAATGAGTATAATCTTTCTGTAGACTATGGTGAAATTGCAGTTATGACATCCGGGATGATATCAACTGGATTCTCAAAGGAAATTCTTAAACAATATATTAGTGATGCTGGTACAAACTTCATTTCAGTAAGTTATCAGGATCCAGATGAAATCGGGGGAATGGTTTTTAATGGAGAAGAGATTATAACAATTGATGATATTGAATATGAAGTGAAAGCCAATATCTATACTTCATCAGCATTTAGTGGTCATGCAAATGTAAAGCAAATATTTGATGTATTTGGTCACCTTTCACCAGAGCAAATTTATATCGTCCATCTTAATAGTTATGATAAGGACAGTCTTATTAATTATTATTCTGAGAATTATAAGTCATCTAATATCATTGTTCCAGCAATCTCTGAAGAATATTTATTATTTCAGTATTAGGTTAGTAAAAGCTACAGTTTATACAGCATATGTGGATTTAACTCTAAAAATAGAAAACCTTTTTACAAAGAGAATTCTATCAAATTTTTAATGATAACTGGCGAGTATTCAACTCTTTAGAAATAGAAGACTCTGAACAAGATTATTTAGGGGGATTAATATGCCAAAAAAGAGTAAGAATAAATTTGCAATACATGGTAATACAATTTCAATCATGCGTGAAGGCTGGAAAAGGCTAGCTTTTGCAACGTATCGTGAGGATTATTATGAGGAGTTAACCTCTCATACTTGGACACTATCAAATGGATATCCAACTAACGCTACACTTGGTGGAGGCCTTCATAGATATATGATGGCTAAGTGGTATGGCTATGACGTTCTTAAAGAACTAACAGAAAAAGGATACGTTGTTGACCATATGAATAATGATCATATGGATTGTAGAATATCTAATTTAGAATTCTTAAAACATAATCGCAACGTTGCTAAAGGACAGTATTTGGATAAAGAAGCTAAGCAAATGCGGCATAGGCTTGCAATTAGCCTTTTTAAAGATTTCTCCACTGGATGTTATCAGATAACTATAGGCTGCAATGACCACATAGTGGCTAAGGACAGCAAGGGGCAAGTACATCATATAAATGCAATAAAACTCTTGTACAATTGTGACTATTCTCTGGTTGTGCTAGATGCGGAAGCGATTCTAACAGAATATGAAAATTCAGGGAAGATTTCTATTTCAAATTTACGTTGTTGCGATAAGCGAGTTGAAGTAGCTGTTGATATTAAGCTAACGGATGAAGAGAAAAATCAAGCATTTGTAATTCGTGACGGTGTGCCATATTTAGTTATAGGAAACGGAAATACCTTTCTGAATTCAATCCATTACGATGAGGGGTGGCTACCACCAGAAAATAGTTAACAGTATTGATTTGTTCCCTCATACTAAGAGGTAATAAAGCCCATTGACATGTTCCCACGTACAGATGATATAAAAATAGTCCACAGACATCAATTACATCAACTCAAGCCATGTTGAGTGCGTGGTATTGATAACAAAGCTGTGACCTTTGGTATTACTGGATTTGCGGGTTTACATCCAATCTGTCTACTCGACCTAAAAGGATAAAATGCGTACAC
>JAAYKZ010000454.1 GCA_012522165.1 Clostridiales bacterium | reverse complement strand
GGATAATATGTTATAAATATAAAGAATACCTTAAAGGAGAGAAAGATATGTTAGGAAGGAGACGAAATTTTAATAATTACAGTCCCTTAATAACAGCACTCCAGATATCTATTGCTTATATAATTGTAGGTATAGGCTGGATACTCCTATCTGATAAGATTCTTTATGGTATAGGCTTGAGTGAGGCAGTAATATCTAAGATAAGCATAGCTAAGGGATGGATATATGTGATAGTAACTGGCATTCTTCTGTTCTTATATATAATGAAAGTCCTTAGCAAAATACATGAAGCGGATCAAGCACTACTTAAAAACCATCAAGAACTTATTGCAAAAGATAAAGAACTGCAAGAAAAAGTAAAAAAACTTACCGAAAGTGAAGAGAGACTTAAGATATTGGCCTGTAGAGATGTGTTAACAAACCTGCCCAATAGAATTTCCTTTTTTGATACAGTGACAGATCATATCCTAAAGTTTCCCCATAAGAAAAAAGCCTTAATATTTTTTGATATAGACAATTTCAAACATGTAAACGACACCTTAGGTCATCTGGTAGGTGATCAGCTAATAATTGCTATTGGTGAAAGATTAATGAATTTAGCAGATACTAATAAGTCAAACTATAGAATTAGTGGAGATGAATTTGTTGTATTTATCCATGAATATAAAGATGAAAAGGAAGTTGAAAGGTTTACCCAACAGCTTATCAAGTGCATTAGAGAGCCTTATGATTTTCCCAATGTTACATTAAACATTTCTGTCAGTGCAGGTATTGCCCTATATCCACTACATGGCATAGATATAGATACCCTATTTAAATGTGCTGATATGGCAATGTCTGATGCTAAGTCAAAGGATAGGGGTGGATATTCTTTCTATCATGAGTGCATGGAAGCCCCTCTTAGGGAAAGAATGATAGTGAGTAATGAACTTAGAGGAGCTTTGGATAAGAATGAATTCCAGCTGTTTTATCAACCTCAACTTAATTTACAAACAGGTAAAATATGCAAATTTGAAGCATTGCTTCGATGGCATAGCGAAAAACTGGGGAGTGTACCCCCTACAAAGTTTATAGAAATCGCTGAGGCAACACATTTAATTAATTCTATAGGTGATTGGGTATTAGGCGAGGCATGCAGATTTCTTAAAGAGCTCCATAATCGTGGGCATACCCATATCAGTGTTTCTATAAATGTGTCTGTAATACAGCTAATGCAGATGGATTTTGTGGACAAAGTTATAGATACTCTTAGACAATATGAACTAGATCCTAAATATCTGGAGTTGGAAGTTACAGAATCAGTTTTAATTGAATCCTATGAAAATATAAGAGAAAAATTAGTGTCCTTAAAATCAAAAGGTATATCAATCGCTCTAGATGATTTTGGTTCGGGCTATTCTTCTTTAAACTATTTAATACAAATGCCAATAAACACTTTAAAGATAGACAAGAGTTTTATTAATACTATTAGTCAAAATATTCAAGGAGAAACTCTTACAGGTATGATAATAACGTTAGGGAAGAAACTAGGATTATCAGTAATAGCGGAAGGAGTAGAAACAAAAGAACAGGTTGAATATTTAGAAAAGATCCAGTGTAATATGGTTCAGGGATATTATTTTAGTAAGCCAGTTCCACGGGATAAAGTGTTTAACTTATTAGGAGATATTAAGGGCTGCATTGTAGATGATATAGACTAGTTATAAAT
>JAAYKZ010000453.1 GCA_012522165.1 Clostridiales bacterium | reverse complement strand
TGATTTTTCTCTTGTCGTTATTTCTAACTCGTTACTTAAAAAGCAAAATTATATCTCGAAAGTGACATTTTCATAGAATAAAATCATGATTTTTTAGGTGACATTTTCACAGGTTATTGACATCATATTTTTATTATTCCCTTACTTGTCCTTGTCCTCGTATTATATACTTAACAGTAGTTAACTCTTTCAATCCCATAGGTCCTCTTGCATGGAGTTTCTGTGTGCTTATTCCCATCTCTGCTCCAAAACCGAACTCCCCTCCATCGGTGAACCTAGTAGATGCGTTGACATATACAGCAGCAGCATCCACATAATTGAGAAATTTTTCTGCATTAAAGTAATTTGATGTAACTATGGCCTCTGAGTGTCCACTACCATATTTATTTATATGCTCTATGGCATCATCTATCCCGTCCACTACTTTTACAGCCAAAATATAGTCTAAATATTCCGTTGACCAATCATCTAAGCTAGCAGCTTTAACTTGAGGCACTATTTCAAGAGTCCTTTCGCAACCACGTATTTCAACATCTTTTTCCTTTAGTTTTTCTATCACCCTGGGTAAAATTTCTTCAGCAATACCCTTATCCACTAATAAAGTTTCCGCTGCGTTACATACTCCTGGTCTTTGAGTTTTAGCATTAACTATAATATCCACTGCCATATCATGATCACATTCTCTGTCTACATATACATGACAATTGCCAACTCCTGTTTCAATAACAGGCACAGTAGCATTTTCTATTACAGTTTTAATTAGACCTGCTCCGCCTCTAGGTATGACTACATCTACAAGTCCATTAAGTCTGATAAGTTCTTGGACACTTTCCCTGCTAGTATCCTCGATTAATTGAATAGCACCATGGGGAATACCAAAATTATAGGCAGCCGCTGTCATTACTTTTACAATGGCTTTATTTGAATGGATTGCTTCAGAGCTCCCTCGCAGTACAACGGTGTTGCCAGTCTTTATACATAATCCTATGGCATCAGCAGTTACATTGGGGCGGGATTCGTATATTATCCCTACTACTCCTAGAGGTACTCTTTTCTGACCTATTTCTAAGCCGTTGGGTCTTTTCCATTGAGATATTACTTCACCTACTGGGTCTGGAAGAGATTTAATCACCCTAAGCCCTTGAGCCATGGCTTTTATTCTTTCCTCATTTAAAATCAATCGGTCAATCAATGCCCTAGGTCTTTGCTTTTCCTCAGCCATACTCACATCTAATTTATTTTCGTCTATAAGCATAGACATATTGCTTTCTAAAGCACAAGCCATTGCCTCTAGGGCTTTATCCTTTTGAGCCGATGAAAGCACGGCTAAGTTTTGGCTAGCTTCTTTAGCCAGCTTTGCCTTTTTTGCTACTTCCACTTTACCTTACCCCTTTCTATTTAAAATAAATTCCCCATTAAAGGCTTATTTTGCTATTTTTCCAGGATTTTATCCTTATTAGGAACAAATAAAGTGCCTATGTCTTTACCCTCTAATATTTCATATATATGTTCAGGATGCTCACCATTAGTAATAATCATTGGAATACCTGCTGCACAACTTATTCTAGCAGCATTTATTTTGGTTTTCATGCCTCCAGTGCCTAAATCGCTATTGGTATCCTCTGCTCCCTCTATAACTTGATTGCATACATCATATATGATAGGGATCAATTTAGCATCATCATGGGCTTTAGGATTTTTATTATATAATCCTTCTATATCTGAAAGTAATATCAATAGATCCGCACCTATTAATTCAGCAACTACAGCTGACAGGGTATCGTTGTCTCCAAAAATTGGCTCTATCTCTTCAGTAGCTACCGTATCATTTTCATTTACAATAGGAATAACCCCATAATCTAATAAAGTGCAAAAGGTATTAAAGGTATTTTGTTTTTTTAACTCATCATCTACAACATCACGAGTTATAAGAACTTGAGCTACAATTTGATCATATTCGCTAAATAATTTGGAATAGTAATGCATTAAACTAACCTGGCCAATAGCTGCTAAGGCTTGTTTTTGGGGCAGAGAACTAGGTCTATCAGAAATACCCATGCGGAAACGACCAATTCCTATTGCTCCTGATGTAACTAATACGATATTCTTTCCATCACTTCTTAAATCGGCTAAAACCCGAACTAGTTTCTCTGTCAAATGAAAATCCATGCTACCATTAGCATGGGTAATTGTAGACGTTCCAACCTTTACTACAATGGTTTGTGAGTCCATAATCCTTTTCTTAAGCTCTGTCATTCCTACCCTTCCCCTCAAAACAATCATTAATTGTATTTTACTCTTTTCTATTATAAATGGCAATAGCCAATCCCTCCTAAGCTTTTAGGAGGGATTGGCTATTATAACTCAACTATCCAAGCTTTCCATAAAATATTCTACCTCTTCAAGAGAGTCCATTACCAATCCTTTTCTTATCTCATCCTGAACATCAGGAGGTAATTTGTCTATGGATATCTGTGTTTGTTGAATATTTCTCTCTTCATTCTTTTCTTCAGAAGGCATATAAATAACTACCATGCCATCCCTATCCTTTAAAACAAAATGATTTGGGCAGTAATCATCCAGTTGCTTTGTTAAAATTATCCGGGCATATGAAAATTCATGGACATCCCAATCTGGAAATTTTGCTTCGATTTTTTGTCTGCTAAGGCCTATTTCGTCGCCTTGAGCTTTTCGCTCCTCTACTATTTTGTCATTACAGCTAGTGTAGTACGTTTCGAAAATTAACAGAGTGTTTTCTGTAGTAATATCTATTACTGGTAACTCTTGTCCTGTAATTTCTTTAGCACTTTTTCTTGCAGTATGCATGGTTTCAAAACCTTGCTCTTCATTATTGTTTTTTACATTCTCTTTAAGCCGTTCCTGCCCGATGTGCATACCCAGCGCATAACCGCCAGCCATCATGGCCAACACAAGAAACACAGCTATAATATACTTGTTCTTATAAAACACTATAATCCCTCCGGACTTAATTTGGATTATAGTGTTACCATTTTATACTATTTTTATACATGGCACTCTTTTTAGGTCCACACACCTAGAATTTTAATGAAACGTATATGCTTCCATGAATATCCTATCAGTGGATACATTAACCTGTCTCTTGAATGAGTATTAATAAATATATTCTCCAACCCTGGAGGATTACCACATTGGGTTATAAATAGAGAATGTCCAAACCTACCTTCATTGCTAAAACTAAGCTGTATCATATCCCCTGGCTCAACCTCTGATACGGAAACTTCTATACCATAAGGACCAGGAGATATAATCCTCCTAGTTAAGAATTGATGTAAAAATTCAACCCCTGTCCATGCAGGTGCTTTTCGATTGCCATCGATATAATACCATCCCATATATATATCATAGTTCATTACTTGACATCCAGCGTATAAACATTGGGAAATAAAATTAGTACAGTCTCCACCAAGATTGGAGTAATCCAAATACTGTGGATTCCTGCCCAATGCCCATCGATTGGAGTATTCTATCGCTGCTTTTCTATTATAAGGTTTATAATCACTTGTCCTATAAAACATAAAAAAACCTCCACATACACCATTTTGATTCAGTATATGTGCAGGTTTGTCTTATTGCTACTAAGATTAAAGAATTATTCTTGTTCATTTAATTCAAGGTTATGATATACATTTTGTACATCATCATGATCTTCAAGCTTTTCAAATAATGATAGGGCCTGCTCATATTGCTCTCCAGTAAGTTGTACATAGTTTTGGGGAAGCATAGCTACTTCTGCAGATGCAATTTTATATCCGCTCTTTTCTAGTCCTTCTCTAACCTGGCTAAAATCTGCCGGATCTGTCAAAATCTCAAAAAGTCCATCCTCCAGCTCTATATCCTCTGCACCAACTTCTAAGGCTTGCATCATAAGCTCTTCTTCATCAATGTCTTCAGAATCTTCTATAAGAATAAGACCTTTTCTATCGAACATCCAAGATACACAACCGGTAGCTCCCAAACTTCCTCCACTTCGATCGAATATATATCTCATTTCTCCAGCTGTTCTATTACGGTTATCAGTAAGGACCTGTACTATAACAGCAACTCCATTAGGACCATAACCTTCATAGGTGATCTCTTCATAAGTTACATTACCCAGTTCCCCCGCAGCCCTCTTTATGCTTCTAATAATATTATCATTAGGCATATTGGCTGCCCTGGCATTGGCAATAGCATCCCTTAGCTTAGAATTAGTTTCAGGATCACTTCCCCCTTCTTTTACTGCTACTGCAATCTGCCTACCTATCTTTGTAAATAACTTTCCTCTTTGAGCATCAGTTTTGCTCTTTTTATGTTTTATATTGGCCCATTTAGAATGTCCTGCCATCTGGACCACCTCCTCTTATTACATAAATAATAATTTATTTTGCTAGTTCAATTTTTCTACTGTATGAATGCAATGTGCTATTGATAAGTGAACTCTTTAACTGATTTGGTTTTAAAAACTTAGGCTTGATTTTATCCAAATCAGTATTGAAGTAAACGGTCAATAGTACATTG
>JAAYKZ010000452.1 GCA_012522165.1 Clostridiales bacterium | reverse complement strand
TGCAATGTTAGTGATTGCTTTAGCAGTAAAAGTTTTTCCTGTATTTGTTGTGAAGCATCAATTAAATACTTTTTCCAATGAGATCTGTAGAGTAGCAGAAATTTCAGGGCGAACAGGAAGTGAGGTGAATGCAGCAATAAATAATTTAAAGGAAAGTACAGGTTTAGATCCTAGCATATCATGGTCAGGCAGATATATTTCAGGGACAAATCGAGTGCAACTAGGTAATGAAATAACAGTTACTTTAACGCAAGAAGTCGATATTGGATTCTTTACCTTTGGTTCATTTCCAATAACTTCAAAATCGAAAGCAACAGGAAAATCGGAGGTGTATTGGAAATGATTAATCTATCAAATGTATTAGTAAATAGAAAAGGTAGTGGCTATATATGGGCAATAACAATTATACTGGCTTTAGTAATTGTCTTTTCTGGCATTTCAGAATATTTAAGAATTCAGATGATCGTAGGAGGTGTTCGGGACAGTGTACAGTCAGCGGTCATTTCTGTAGCGACTGCAAATTATGATGATCTCTATAATGGTCTTAGAGAAGGTTATTCAGGTGGATATAAGCTTACTTCTTTAGAACAGTGGCAAAGACAAGTAGACCGTGGAAGTATTTATTACCAACTTGATCAACTTCTTGGACTGAGAGAGGAAGGTGGTTATCATGTAAAGCAGGCTAATAGATCTTATGAATTTAGGCTATCTGGTTTAGATGTAGATATTATTAATGCTCCTTTGGCTCCAAATAACAGATCAAATGCTCAAAGGTTTGAAGCCATTGCATATATTACCCTTGAAGTCCCTTATAGTTTTGGTTTTGATAAACTTCCGCTATTAAAATTGAATTTAAAGGTCAATGCAGGATATACACCTAAATTCTAGAAAAGAGCGTCTATAGTTGGTTATAATGAGAACTTGCAAAATGGTAAATACAGGAGTATAATATATTTAATTAAAGGTAGGCGAAATAATACATTAACCAACTATAAATAAGGTGATATTCATGAAAAAATCAATCCAGAATTTTATAGCCGAAGTAGCCAATTCAGATGTCAGTATAATCACTACAGCTGAATTAAAAGCTAAAAACCTGAATGCATATGATATTGATAAGTTAGTTAAAGAAGGGCACATTGAAAGAATCAAACGTGGCATCTATAAAATCTCTGATGAATCAGGGGATTACGGAAAGCTTCAAGAAGCAGCTTTTTGTATTCCTAATGGAGTTATTTGCTTAACGTCAGCTCTATATTATCATGGATTGATTAAAAGGGAGCCAAATCAAATAGCTATAGCAATACCCCATAAGGCAAAGAAACCTGTGTTGCCAAAACATCTAAACATTAAGCTTTATTATTTTACTAAACCTAGATATAGCCTTGGTAGAACGCTATTCTATGATTTGGGTACTGAATGCTATGATATGGAAAAGTGCATTTGTGATGCAATTTATTTCAGAAAAAAGTTTGGCACCGAGATAGCTAAAGAAGCGTTAATCACATATTTACAAAGAAAAGATAAGAACATTGATAAATTAATCGAGTACGGAGAGAATCTAAGGGTTAGAAAGATCCTTAAAAATTATTTAGAAGTGCTTTTATAAGGAGGTCAAATAAATGAAAAGATTGAATGAAAAAACAAAAAGGAATCTTATAGTTTTAAGTTTAGTAATCATTATTGCTTTACTTGGATATGGCATTACCAATAGTCTAAAAACACAACAAACAAGTGATGAGCTAATATCAGAGAAGGATGTAAATACAGTAGTATATGTTCAAGCTATTGAAGGAACGGAAGAGGCTGAAGCAAATGATGAAATTACTGAAACTGAAGTTCCTAAGATAAATATAATGATTAATGATAAAGATACCACAAATCAATCTGAAGACACTAATAG
>JAAYKZ010000049.1 GCA_012522165.1 Clostridiales bacterium | reverse complement strand
GAATATGTATAACTAGTTATTGAACTAGCACAGTAGGCTAATTTAATACTATAAAAGTAAAGGTGACCTTTGGTCACTTTTTTTACCTATTTTTCTAATTAAGTATTGACTTAATTAAAGAAATGCCATATATTTTAATTAAGTAATTTCTAAATTAAATAGAAGGAGGCCTTACATGGAAATAACTAAAGCGCTTAAAGCCATAGCAGATGAAACTAGATTCAAAATAGTTAAACTGCTGTTACAACATAACTATTGCGTAAGAGCATTATCAAGAAAACTGGGAATATCAGAGTCTGCCATATCACAACATATAAAGGTTTTGAAGGAAGCTGATCTTCTTGTAGGGATAAGGAAGGGTTATTTTATGCATTACCATGTAAACCGTGATACGCTAGAAAAGCTTGCTATAAAAATTAAAGAACTTGCTGCAACTAAGCGGGAAGATTGTGATGCTGGTAAGGTTAAGTCCTATTGTCATAATCAGGATAGAGAGAAAGGTTGTGCAAGAGAACATGGAAATTGTAAAGATCGCAAATCTTAAAAAAGCATATGGTGATTTACAAGCAGTTAAAGGTATTTCTTTTAGCATAAAACAGGGTGAAATATTTGGATTGTTAGGTCCTAATGGCGCAGGAAAAACTTCAACAATTAATATGTTAATAGGGCTGTCAAGGCCTTCTGGCGGAAGTATTGTGATTGATGGAATGGATGCCATAAAAGAAATAAAAATGACCCAGAGGATTATAGGTGTTATTCCCGACGAAAACAATTTATATGGCGAAATGAGCGGATTTGATAACCTCTGCTTTTGTGCTTCCCTGTACGGAATAGGCAAAAAAGAACGGGAAAAGAGAGCAATGGAATTATTAAAGCAATTTGGCTTAACTGACGCGGCAAATCGACCTTTTAGAACCTATTCAAAGGGGATGAAACGAAAGCTTACAATAGCTGCTGGGCTTATACATGACCCTAAAATTTTATTTTTAGATGAGCCAACAACTGGTATAGATGTAGAAAGTACAAGGCAAATAAGGAATCTTATATTAAGCCTAAAAGAACAAGGCAGGACTATCTTGATGACTACCCATTATATTGAAGAAGCAGAGCGTATCTGCGATAGGATTGCTTTTATAGTAAAAGGTGAAATTGTAAGGATGGGCACCGTAACTGAGCTAATGGAAAGTGTAGAGCATGAATATAGGATTAAGCTGCAGCTGGATAGCAGTATAATAGAGCTAAAAGAAGAGCTAGAAAACAATTTTCCAAGCTGTAAAATAGAGGTTTTGGAACAAAATTCTTGCCTATTAATTTCTGAAGAACGCATGCCCTTATCTCCCATTCTTCAACTACTGGATGGCAAAGGAATTTCAGTCTATGAAGCTAAAGAAATTAAGCCTTCACTAGAAGATGTATTTGTTAAAATAACTGGTATCCATGTTTCAAATCTAGAAAAGGAAAAGGTGATGAAGTAAAATGGAGACTTTCATTGCATTCTGGAATATTTTAATGAAAGATATAAAAAATTATTATTTAAAGCCACCCAACATTAGTTGGGGAATTATTTTTCCTCTTTCTTGGACCTTAATGCAGATTATCCGTTTGTCTGGAGATATACAGATTGTAGAGCTATTGCCAGGCTTGATGGCCATGAGCATATTGTTTGGTACTACATCCATGCTAGCGGTTACCATTACATTTGAAAAAAGAAGCAAATCCTTTGACAGGTTATTATTAGCGCCAATAAGTATAAGTATATTAGTTTTAGCGAAAATACTTGGAGCAATTCTATTTGGCATCGTCAACGCCTTTGTACCAGTTATTTTTGCTGCATTTCTGGTAGATCTAAGTGGCGTTAACTGGAGTATTACCATTATTGGGGTTGTTTTAATAGCTATTACTTCCGCTTTACTAGGTTTGTTAGTTGCTGTATCTGTAAGAGAGGTATTTGAGGCCCAAACTCTGTCTAACTTTTTCAGATTCCCCATGTTATTTTTATGCGGTTTATTTATACCCATTGATAAGCTGCCTGCCATATTAAAGCCCATTTCATTCTGCTTACCTCTAACTTATGGGGCGGATATGCTTAATAGGGCAATTATACATAGATCTAGTTTTAATATCCTACTCAGTTGTGCTGTCATGCTATTGTTTATCATTGTCTTCTTTTATCTATGTAAAAGGAATATAGAGAAAAAATGGATTCTATAAAACCTGATGGCAAAATTTTTGCTTTCAGGTTTTATGTTTATAATTATGAATAAATGACATTTGACAATAATAGAATATGAATATATAATGTAATTGACATATGTCAATAATATTAGGAGGTATTGTAAATGCTCAGCAATATTATGAAAATAGCAGTTGCTAGTCAAGGCAAATATGTAAGTGCACATTTTGGACATTGTGAAGGTTTTACCTTCTATGAGATTGATGAAGGTAAGGTGGTAAAAAAATATTTTGTGGAAAATCCAGGACATAGACCAGGATTTTTGCCAGATTTTCTAAAGGGATTAGGCGTAAACCTTATTATTGCTGATGGTATGGGCGAGACAGCTCAGCAATTGTTTGCTCAAAACAATATAGAAGCAATTGTAGGTGCAAAAGGATATTGTGATTATGTCATCCAGCAATATTTGAAGGATGAACTAGAGTCAACGGGAAGTGTGTGCAGAGAGCATGAGTTCCAAGGTCACTGCCATGAATAATTAAAAGAGGTGTTATAATGAGCAGTATAATGAATAATGCTCTAATAAAAGATGACTTCCTCTTAGCTAAAAGGCTGATAGAGAAAAAAGGATTTAGGTTTACCAAACAAAGAAAATTAATACTAGAACAGTTCTTCATTACAAAAAGGCATTTGACTGCAGAAGACATATACAATAGGCTTAAGGACTTCAACATTGGTCTTGCCACGGTATATAGGAATGTAAAGATATTTACCAGTATGGGTATAATAAAGGAAATTGTAGTAGATGGAGTAAGTTATTATGAACTTAAGATTTATAGTAAAAAACCGTTGCACCTTCATTTTCAGTGCTTAAGCTGTAATGATATAATAGACATCGATGAAAGGGAAGTGGCTTTAGAGTACATAAAATTAAACAGAGCTATTGAAGACATAAATAATTTAGAGATTTATGATGTAAACATAATGTTAGTTGGACTATGTAACAAATGCATTGGGTAATTAAATTGATCCGCAACTATCTGAAAATCAAACTGATGCTACATCGCAACTAGTACCAGAAATTAGTGAAGTATCAGTGGATGAGTCACTTGATTTACCACTTTCATTGCTTAAGCCCATGGAAGACTTGCGGCCCAAACCTCTAAATAAAGATAACCTACTATCACCACTGGAACTGCCTTCAGAGACAATAGTGGATTTTCCCGCTGCCATTCATGTGAATGCTACAACAGGGGAAATTCATACTAATACCAATGAAGGCAAGTATCCATCTCCTTATGATTTGTAACGAGATAATTAAAATTAGTATTTATTGGTTTTTTGGTATATATACTGTAAGGCTCTAAATATATTATTGATAAATATTAACAGTACACTTTTTATAAATATAAAGACTTTATTAATATTTATAAGAAAATTTCATAAATTTAGAAGGAGATCTGTTATAAATGTAGAAATAATGTATATAAATTATCTATATAGCATATAGGAGGTGGAAGGCCATGATGCATGGCATTATAGATACTTATGTAAATACTCAGGGACTTTCTGGGATAAGTATGTTATTACCTTTTATTAATGTAGCATTAATTTATGTTGCTTTACTATTTCTAGGATCATTATTACTTAAGTATCTATGGAACATCACTATGCCTAGATTATTTAAACTGCCGGAGATTACATACTGGGAAGCCTTTAGGCTAATTCTCATTGCCTGGATATTGTTGGGTAGAGGTTAAATTTAACAATCCATTTCATGTAAATTAAAGTGATGCAATGGAATTTGCTATAATGAAGTAGCTTAAGAGTTAATAAAGGGAATATTAAAATAACCTTGGAGGAATAGGATAAAAAATTGTTTTCTAAATTTAAAATGATAATAATATGGTTAATTGTCATCTTTAGCATTATGGTATTTTGCATATGGCAAAACAATAGTATAACTATTACGGAATCAGATTATATTAACTCAAAGATACCTGAGGAATTTAATAACTTTAAAATAGCCCATATATCAGATTTACATAATAAAGAGTTTGGCGAGAATCAGGAGTATATATTGAGCAAACTCAAAAGTATAGCTCCTGATGTTATTGTGATTACAGGTGATTTAATTGATAGACGCAGGTTTAATCTGGATAAAGCTATGACATTTGTTGAAGGAGCGGTGGAGATAGCACCGGTATTTTATGTATCAGGAAATCATGAGGCGTGGTCAGGGAAGTATGATGAAATAGTAAAAAGATTAAAGGATGTAGGTGTGTATATTCTAGATGATGATGTAAATAAGCTATTCATAGAAGATGACTCAATACTTATATTTGGTGTAAAAGATCCGGATTTTCTAACATCAAGCTATATAGAAGGCACAGATATAACTGCAATGAAGGAGCAACTTGAAAAATATTCACGTTACAAAGGTTTTAAAATATTACTTTCCCATAGACCCGAGCTTTTTGATCTATACTGTGAAAGCAGCATAGATCTAATCTTTACAGGACATGCCCATGGAGGACAGTTTAGAATTCCTTTTATAGGAGGATTGGTTGCTCCAGATCAGGGTTTGTTTCCTAAATATACAAGTGGTAGCTATAATAAAGATATATCTACAATGTTTGTAAGCAGGGGTTTGGGTAACAGTATTATTCCCTTAAGAATTTTCAACAGGCCAGAAATAGTAGTAGTTAATCTAAAAACTAAGACGCTTAGATAAATTAACCGGGAGCAATGAATTAAAAAACAAATAAATAAAGAATGATTTTATTGTCAGTGGAACCACTTTATTTATAGAACAAGTTTATCTGGTGTTTACGTCTTTAATTAAATCTTTTTTATTTACTTCTAACTCCTTACAAAAATAGGCTCTAATATACCCCCTGTCCGTAGTAGTGGAATGGATATAATATCCCATGCCATAATAAAACCTTACTAGAGGCGCCATTTTAGAAGCAGTATGGAGGGTAAGGAGAGGGACCCCATGTTTTACTACTTCTTTTTCAATGGCACACATCAAGGCCTTTCCAACCCCTATATTTTGAACTTCAGGTTTGACGGCAAATCTGCTGATGTAACCCACATCTCCGGGGGGAAGAATTTCACATCGTATGGCGCCCACTAGCTCATTTCCTAACCAAGCCACTAGCACCATCTTTTTTTTCAGATCCTCTTCAATAGATTCATAGGTTTCCTTTAAGGCTTTAACCTGGTCAGGTAGTCCTAGATCAAGGGCATATTTTTGGAAGGCCTCTATTGTAATTTTGTGAATGGCCGGAATATCACTCTTAGTAGCTTTTTTTATAATAACCTTCATATCTATTCTCCTTGACTAATATTTTAAAATCAAAGTATTAAAGGTTATTGCCCATAAGTAGTACCATAACGGCCTTTTGAGCATGTAGGCGATTTTCAGCCTGGTCATAAATAAAGGACTGGGGTCCGTCAATTACTTCTTCTGTTACTTCCTCACCCCTATGAGCGGGAAGACAATGGAGGAAGATGGCATGGTCATTGGCCAGACTGAAAAGCTTAGCGTTAACTTGATAGTTGGCAAAAGCTTTAACCCGCTGTTGGGCTTCCTTTTCCTGCCCCATACTTGCCCATACATCGGTATAGACTATATCAGCTCCTGTCATTACCTCCTTGGGATCATGGGTAATAGATATTTTCGAACCAGAGGATAAACCCTTGTTTTGAGCAAGCTTAACAATTTGATCTTCAGGCTCATATCCCTTTGGGCAGGCTATGGAGATATCTATGCCCTCAATTGAACATCCCAGAAGTAGAGAATGGGCTACATTATTGCCATCCCCTATATAGGCAAGTTTTAGTCCTTTAAGCTTACCCTTAACCTCATAGATGGTCATAAGGTCAGCCAGTATCTGGCAGGGGTGGAACAGATCAGTAAGGCCATTTATAACTGGAATGGATCCGTATTTTGCCAACTCCTCTACGTCCTGCTGGTCAAAGGTACGAATCATAATCCCGTCTAGATATCTGGACAGAACTTTAGCTGTATCCTTTATGGTTTCCCCACGTCCTAGCTGAATATCGGCAGAGCTTAAGAATAAGCCGTAACCACCTAATTGCTGGATACCAACTTCAAAGGATACTCGGGTTCGGGTAGAGGATTTAGCAAAGATCATACCTAATGTTTTACCTTTAAGAAGGGGATGGGGGATACCCTTTTGCTGCTGTCTTTTAAGTTTTAAGGCCAAGCTTATAATCTGATATATTTCATCTGCAGAAAAATCTTTAAGGGACAAAAGATGTTTCTTTTTAAAAGGTTTTGTTGGAGTATAGTTATATAAATCCATGATGATTCATTGCTCCTTTATCATAATTACTAGAATACTGATCCAAAGAGAAAATATTTATTGGGCTGTTATCTTCAAGGACTTTTAGCATAGCCAGAGCTGTATCTAATGAGGTTATACAGGGAATATTGTATTCCATAGCTTTTCTTCTTAGAAGAAAACCAAATCGAGTGCTTACCTTGCCTAAAGTAGGAGTATTTATAATTCCATGGATCTGGTTTCTTTTAAGTAATTCTAAGGCATTTGCTTTTTCTACCCTTTGAGCTGTTAATCCATGACTGCGAAAGTACTCCCAGGTGTCATTAGTTGCTAGGATATTATAGCCCCTTTGCTGAAGGCTTTGGGCTATGGGCAAGGCTTTTTCCTTATCCCTATTAGCAAGGGAAAATAATATATTGCCTATCTTTGGCAGCACCATTCCTGAAGCCATCATGGCCTTTTGCATGGCCTTGGCATAAGAGGTATCGGTGCCCATTACTTCTCCAGTAGATTTCATTTCAGGACCTAAAAAGGTATCTACTTCAGCTAGCTTAGAAAAGGAGAAAACAGGTCCTTTGACAGTTACCAAAGCTGATTCAGGAATCAGTCCTGTAGTATAGCCCATGGTCTTTAGACTTTCGCCCATTATTATCCTTGTGGCCAGAGTCACCATGGGTATACCAGTTATCTTGCTAAAGATTGGAACTGTACGGCTGGCTCTGGGATTAACCTCAAGTACGTATAGGTCATCATTCTCATCTATGACAAATTGGATATTGAATAAACCTTTTATATTTAACTCCCGAGCTATTCTAATGGAATAATCCAGGATTTTTTCTTTTATGTCTTGGCTTATTGTTTGAGGCGGATAGACAGAGAAACTATCTCCAGAATGAACACCAGCTTTTTCTATATGCTCCATAATACCTGGTATAACTACATCCTGGCCATCACTTATTCCGTCAATTTCTACTTCCTTGCCTACGATATATTTATCTACCAGGACAGGATGTTGTCCAGAGGCTTGGATTGCCCCTTCTATATAGTTGGCCAGCTCCTGAGGGCTGTATATGATTTCCATGGCTCTTCCCCCTAATACATAAGAGGGGCGAACTAGGACAGGATATCCAATGTCCTGCGCTATATTCATAGCCTGTTCTAAGGAATAAGCGGTGTTTCCAGGAGGTAGGGGGATACCTAAACGGGTTAAAACCTGCAGGAACTTATCTCTATCTTCAGCCTTATCCATATTGACCACAGAAGTACCCAGAATATTTATTCCAGACTGGGCAAGAGGAGAGGCTAGATTTATAGCCGTTTGACCTCCAAACTGGACTATTACCCCTAAAGGATTTTCCCTTCGCAGTATATCCATAACGCATTCATAGGTAAGAGGCTCAAAATACAGGACATCAGCAGTATCAAAATCTGTACTTACAGTTTCAGGATTGCTGTTAATTATTATGGCCTCATATCCCATTTCTCGAAGGGCCTTTACCGAATGAACACTGCAGTAATCAAATTCTATACCCTGGCCGATACGTATGGGACCAGCACCTAGCACTACCACCTTAGGTTTAGGGGAAGGTAAGGTAGCATCTTCACTGCAATCATAGCAGGAATAAAAATATGGAGGTGCTGCTGCCTGGGATTTCTCACGCCAGGCATTGATTCCCTGATAAGAGGGTTTTATCCCGTATTTGTGACAAAGTTCTTGGACAAGCTTTTCCTCTGTTTTCATCAAGTTAGCGATATAGTTGTTTCCGAAACCATATTTTTTGCATTGTAGCAGAATGTCCTTTGTTAGGCCCTCTAGAGATAGGGCTTGGAGCTTTTCACTAAGATCTATTATATTTTTAAGCTTTCTTATAAAATAGCTATCAATCTTTGTAATGTTGTGAATTTCATCTACACTGTAACCTCTTCTTAAGGCTTCGGACACTGCAAATATGCGTTCGTCATCGGGGTTTTTTAGGGAGTTTTCCAAAGTGCTATCATCCCATTGGCTAATCTTTTCCATACCAATATGGTAGTTTAGGCCAATATCCAAAGAGTCAATGGCCTTTAGAAGAGATTCCTCAAAGTTGCTACCAATAGCCATAACTTCACCTGTAGCTTTCATTTGTGTGCCTAGGATACGGGAGGCTGATGTAAATTTATCAAAGGGCCAACGGGGAACTTTGGTAACTACATAATTTACAGAAGGTGGGTAGCAGTCTAACTCTCTTAAGTTAAAGCCGATGGCTATTTTACTGGTTACTTTGGCAATTGGGAAACCTGTAGCTTTTGAGGCCAGGGCACTGGAGCGGCTAACCCTGGGATTAACTTCAATAACTACATAGTCATTTTCAGTGGGATGCAGGGCAAATTGAATATTGCAGCCGCCTTTTATATCCAAAGCTCTAATTATTTTAATTGCTGCACTGCGTAGCATCTCCTCTTGATGAGAAGTTAGGGTCTGGGTAGGAACTACAACTATACTATCTCCTGTATGAATACCTACAGGATCCAGATTTTCCATGTTGCAGATTACCATGCAATTGTCCTCATTATCCCTTATGACTTCATATTCTATCTCCTTCCAGCCGGCCACACTTTCCTCTAACAATACTTGATGTATTATGCTGTTCTTTAGGCCTTTGGATACAATATCCTTGAATTCATCCATATTGTGAGCTATGCCCCCGCCAGTTCCTCCCAAGGTAAAAGCAGGACGGATTATAATGGGAAAACCAATTTTGTTGGCGAATTCTATAGCATCTTCATAGCTGCTGGCAATAAAGCTTTGGGCCACCTTTTCACCTATGCTTTTCATGGTTTCCTTAAATAGCTGCCTGTCTTCTGCCTTTTTAATAGAGGAAAGGCTGGTACCCAGGAGCTTAATATTAAGCTCATCTAAAATCCCGCTATCGGCTAGCTGTATAGCTAAATTTAACCCTGTTTGCCCACCTAGAGTGGCTAAAATACCATCAGGCCTTTCCATATGCAAGATTTTTGATACTATATCTAGGGTCAAGGGCTCTATATATACCTTGTGGGCAGTATCCAAATCAGTCATTATGGTAGGTGGATTGCTATTTATAAGCACTACTTCCACGCCTTCTTCACGCAAGGCCTTACAAGCCTGGGTTCCAGAATAATCGAATTCTGCTGCCTGACCGATGACAATAGGCCCTGAACCGATGACTAGTACTTTTTTTATATTGTCTAGTTTAGGCATTGCAACTCTCCTTGCCAAAGGAATTTTCTAGATTTTCAATTAGTGCATCAATATCTCCCTTTTGAATGATAAGAGGAGGCACGAATCTTAAGGTGTTGTTGCCAGCACAATTTATGATAAAGCCCCTGTCAAGCATATCTAGGACAATTTCTTTTCCGGAAATGGTATCCTCTAACTCCATACCGATCATCAGGCCTTTTCCACGAACCGCTTTTATGAAAGGGAATTTTTCCTTAAGTTCTAGAAGTTGATTTATAAAACACTCACCTACAGCCTTCACATTTTCTAGAAAGCCTTCTTCTAGAACAGTTGATAACACTGCTAAAGCAGCTGTGCAGGCTAAAGGATTACCCCCAAAGGTAGTTCCGTGGTCTCCAGGCTCCATGGCTGTGGCAACAAAATCCTTGGCCACAAAGGCGCCTATGGGAACTCCGCCACCTAGTCCCTTGGCTAGAGTAAAGATATCAGGTTCTACACCATAATGCTCATATCCAAATAGCTTTCCAGTTCTGCCGATACCAGTTTGAACCTCATCGAAGATTAGTAGAATCCCTTTATCATCACAAAGCTTTCTTAAGGCTTTCATATATTGGACTGTGGCAGGTATAACGCCCCCTTCCCCTTGTATAGGCTCTACCATCACAGCGCAGGTCTTGTAGGAGATGGCATTTTCCACCGCTTCAATATCATTAAAAGGCACATGAACAAAGCCTGTGGGCAAGGGTTCAAAGGGCTTTTGATATTTTTCCTGGCCAGTGGCTGCTAGGGTAGCCATGGTCCTGCCATGGAAGGAGTTTAGAGTAGTTATAATTTCGTATTTATAAAGATTCTTAGAATAAAAGTACTTCCTAGCCAGTTTAATAGCGCCTTCATTGGCCTCAGCACCGCTATTGCAAAAAAACACCTTATCCCCACAGCTGTTTTCAACTAGCATCTTTGCCAATTTAGCCTGAGACTCTATATAAAAGAGGTTGGAGCAGTGCAGTAGCTTTGCTGACTGCTTTATAATAGTTTCTCGTAGTACAGGGTGATTATAGCCTAGGGTATTTACAGCAATACCTGCAACAAAATCCCTATACATTTGGCCTTGGCTGTCGTAGAGAGTGCATCCTTCTCCGTATTCAAAGGCTATGGGCAGCCTGGAACCAAAGGTATTAAAATAATACTTTTCATCCAGCTCTTTGATTTCCTTATAATCCACTGTAATTTGCCTCCTTTACTACCATGGTTCCTATACCCTTATCAGTAAATATTTCAAGTAGTATTGGGTGGGGGATAGTACCATTTAATATATGGGTTCTATTGACCCCTTGCTGGAGAGCCTTGATACAGCCGAGGACCTTAGGTATCATACCACCTGATATAATCCCCTTATCCATAAGCTCATATATCTCTGGTATTGAAACAACCGATAGTAGAGAATCTGGATTCTTGGGATCCAGATAGATTCCATCAATGTCAGTAAGAAAGATAAGCTTTTCAGCTTTTAAGGCTGCGGCTATCTCGCCGGCTGCTGTATCCGCGTTAATATTATAACTTTGGCCCTTAGAGTCTGTTCCAATAGGGGCAATTACAGGTATATATTCATCCTCAGCTAAAAGCTCGATCATTTTACTATTTATTTTTTTGATCTCCCCTACATAACCAAGGTCCACATTTTCTATGTTTTTCTTTTTCTCAGCCAGGATCAAGTTACCGTCTTTACCACACAGGCCAATGGCCTTGCCTCCTAAACAGTTGATCTGGGCTACAATGTCCTTATTTATGGATCCGGCCAGTACCATTTGAACCACATCTATAGCATCCTTGTTAGTAATCCTAAGGCCGTTGTAAAATTCAGATTTAATATTCATGGTTTCCAAGGTTTGGCTTATCTTTGGCCCGCCGCCGTGTACCACCACAGGATTCACTCCTACGTATTTTAAAAGGGTTATATCCTGCATAATAGTTTTTGAAATATCTTCATCCACCATGGCATTGCCGCCATATTTTATGACTACGGTTTTTCCCCTAAGTTTTTGTATATAGGGCAGGGCCTCAACCAAGATATTAGCTTTATAAATCAGCGTATTCATAAAACTTTCCCCTCCAATAATGGGCTACAGATACCAGCCAAGTTGGGGTAGCCCTGTGGTTTCATCTAGACCAAACATTATATTCATGTTCTGTATAGCCTGGCCGCCAGCCCCTTTTACAAGATTGTCTATGGCGGATACCAGGATAATTCTATTGGTGCGCTTGTCTATAGCGAATCCTATATGACATTGGTTGGATCCATTTACATACTTGACTTCAGGAAACTTGCCTTCAGTATATATGGATACAAAGGAGGCACCTTTATAAAATTCCTTGTATAAGGCATATATATCATCAAAGGACAGGGTATTTAGCAATGTGGCATATATTGTGCTAAGTATACCCCGTTTGATAGGCAGAAGATGGGGGGTAAAGGATAGAGTTATATCCTTTCCAGCCAGTAAGCTTATTTCCTGCTCAATTTCCGAAGTATGGCGATGAGTGGCTACCTTGTAAGCCTTGATGTTTTCATCAACTTCACAGAAATTTAAGTCTACTGAAGTAGCTCGACCTGCCCCCGTAGCGCCGGATTTAGCATCAATTATTATAGAGGTAAGATCGATAAGCTTATTGGCTATCAGTGGAGCCAGGGTAAGGATAGCACCTGTTGGATAGCAGCCTGGGTTACCAACCAATCTTGCCTTTTTAATATCCTCTTTATAAAGTTCAGGCAAACCATAGACAGATTCCCCTAAAAGTTGTGGATGGGGATGTTTATACCCATACCATTTTTCAAAGACCTCAGGAGAGATATAGCGAAAATCCCCACTAAGATCTATAATTCGAACTCCTTTTTCATATAGAAGGGGTATTATCTCTGAAGAAGTACCATGAGGTAGGCTGGTAAAGACAATATCGCTGCCATTAGCTATTTCCTCTATGTCTAAACTACTTAGACTAATATCTTTATAAGCTGTGAAATTAGGATAAACATCAGCCAAGCTTTTGCCTGCATAACTATGCGATACCAACTTATATATATCTACATTTGGATGGGAGGTTAGAAGCCTAACCAGCTCTATGCCACCATAACCAGTGGCTCCTAAAACGCTTACTTTAATCATTGAATAACTCTCCTTACAATGTAAAAAATCTACCCTATAATAATTATAAATAATTATACAACTGAATGTATATTAATG
>JAAYKZ010000451.1 GCA_012522165.1 Clostridiales bacterium | reverse complement strand
CCCTAGGGCTGTCATACGACTGCTAGTACTCTCCAGCCCTAAAATATAATTTCCTTTTAGCTGTTCTCTTGCCATAGAAAATTCCTCTTGAGTAATACCCCTGTTTTTAATAGATTTTATCTCATCAGCAATAATAGAAACTACCTGTGCTGTATGACTGGTTTTTATGCCCGCATATATGGTAAATAATCCCCCGTGAACATAACTGGATGGATAAGAATATACTGAATATGCCAGCCCCCTATCCTCCCTAATTTTTTGAAACAACCTAGAGCTCATTCCTCCACCAAATATATTGTTAAACACCATAAGAGGATATATAGAATCGTGACCTAAGGGTAGCCCAGGATAGCCAATACAGAGATGAGTTTGCTCTATATCTTTATATTTATAAAATATACCACTATTAGACTTGGACATATTAAGCTGTTGATAATTGCCTTTTGATTTGTTCCAATGCCCAAAATATTTATCTAAAAGTGAAATTAGCTCTTTATCATCAAAATTGCCAGCAACAGATATTACTAAATTATGAGGAGAATAGAACTGATCGAAATATTTTAACAGTCTTTCCTGTGTAAAATTTTTAATGTTTTCGACTGTACCAAGAATTGGTTGTCCTAAAGGATGAGAACCATAAAATTTGCTATGTAGTAGCTCATGCACTACATCATCAGGGGAATCCTCATACATCGATATTTCCTCTAATACTACCCCTTTTTCTTTATTAAGTTCTTCTTCATCAAAAATAGAGTTTAGCATCATATCCGATAATAATTCTATGGCCAGTTCTAGATGTTGATCTATTACCTTAGAATAAAAGCAAGTACATTCTTTAGCTGTAAAGGCGTTTAATTGACCGCCAACAGCTTCAAGAGTTTGAGCAATTTCTTTGGCTGTTCTTTTTTGGGTCCCTTTAAATAGCATATGTTCTATAAAATGAGATAAACCATTTTCGCTATTATCTTCATATATAGATCCAGCTTTAAACCATAATCCAATAGAAATTGATCTAAAATGTGGTATTTTTTCAGCGACTACTTGTACGCCGTTTTTTAGGTTATATCTTTTGTACATTGTCTCCTTCACCTTTCATATTATTAAAGTGCTTATAATATAATTAAGGTAAAACATCCGAAACTTTACCTATTTCGAAGCCTCTAGCTTTTAATTCATCTATTATCGTGGGAAGGGCTTCCACTGTATCTTCTACTGGATGCATGAGTATGATTGCCCCATTATGGGGATTTTTTAGAACTCGATTTGTAATTACTTGAGCCCCTTCCCTTCTCCAATCTATAGTATCGATGCTCCACATTATAGTTTTATAGCCTAAGGAATCAGCAGCTTTTAAAGTTGTATTATTAAACTCTCCGTAGGGTGGGGCAAATAGCACAGTTTTCACCCCTGTTAATTCATATATAATATCTTCTGTTTGGCTGATCTCTTTTCGGTTCTCGTCAAAACTTAACTGACTATGGTGTTTGTGATAATAACCATGATTACCTAGTTCATGGCCTTCCTTCACCATTTGTTGCAGTAAATCAGGATTATCATTTGCCCATTCTCCTCCAATGAAAAAAGTAATCTTTATACCTTTTTCTCGAAAAATATCTAGCATTGGAGGGATATATTCAGTCCCCCATACCACGTTACATGCAAAGGAGACCATAGCTTTGCTTTCATCTCCTTTGTAAATAGGTTGTGGGATAGAGATTATATTAAAGACATCGTGGCTTTTAGTATTATAAAGTATAACACCCATTAATACAATAACAGCTATTAATATAGCTAAATAAATTAAATTTTTCTTTTTAAAGGGAATATATATCACTTTCATATATTTTTGCCTCCAATGTTTAATTCTAAAGCATAAATAGGTCTATTCTATAGGTATTCTTGGTAGGCAAATATATGATAAAAAAACATAAACTTAAAAAAGTTTATGTTTCTTAATTAGTTTCTTCTAAAATTCCTTTTGAATGACCTTTCTCTAGCTTTATCATCCCTTTTTCTTTTTCCATCTCTATCTGTATCTTTTTTGTCTTCAGGTGGAGGTAAAACATCCTTTCTAGAAAGATTTATCCTTCCCTGTTCATCTATGTCCGTAACCTTAACTGTAATTTCGTCTCCTACCTTAACTACGTCTTCTACCTTTGCCACTCGATCATGAGATAGTTTGGAAATATGCACTAGGCCTTCTTTGCCTGGTAACAACTCTACAAAAGCTCCAAAATTAGCTATTCGCATTACTTTCCCTTGATAAATCTCTCCAACTTCTACTTCTTTTGCAATATTTTCAACCATCTCAATAGCTTTTTGGGCATCTTCTTGATTTGGTGAATAGACAAAAACATGTCCATCATCTTCAATTTCTATCTTAACACCTGTTTCAGCAATAATCCCATTAATAACTTTGCCACCAGGTCCAATAACGTCTCTAATCTTTTCTGGATCAATGGTAGTAGAGATAATTTTCGGTGCATAGGGAGATAATTCTTTTCTAGGTTCACTAATACACTCCAACATTTTTTGCATTATAAACATGCGACCTTCCCTTGCCGCTGCTAGTGCTGCAGATAGGATTTCCTTATCTATTCCCTTTATTTTTATATCCATTTGTATTGCAGTAATACCTTTTTCAGTTCCTGCTACCTTAAAGTCCATATCTCCTAAAAAGTCTTCTATACCTTGTATATCTGATAAGATAGCTACTTTATTTGTATCTTCGTCTTTGATAAGACCCATGGCTATACCTGATACTGGTGCTTTTATAGGCACTCCTGCATCCATTAGAGCTAATGTGCTTCCGCAAACGCTAGCCATAGAGGTAGAACCATTTGAGCTCATAACTTCTGAAACTAAACGTATTGCATAAGGAAAGTCATCCACACTGGGAATTATAGGTTCTAATGCTCTTTCTGCTAAAGCACCATGACCTATTTCCCTTCTGCCTGGTCCTCTCATAGGTCTAGTTTCTCCAACGCTATAGGGTGGGAAATTGTAATGATGCATATAACGCTTGCTTTCTTCTTCCCAAAGTCCATCTAATACTTGTACATCCGCCATAGGCCCAAGAGTACATACAGTTAGGACATGAGTTTGGCCTCGCTTAAAGAAACCTGAACCATGGGTTCTGGGTAATAATCCAACTTCACAGGAAAGAGGTCTAATCTCAGACAATTCACGTCCATCTACTCGAACACCTTCATCCAGTAT
>JAAYKZ010000048.1 GCA_012522165.1 Clostridiales bacterium | reverse complement strand
TTATTTTTCTTTTTACACCATTATACGGACTTAATCTAATCCCATGATGAGTAATATGCATCTTTTTCTATAATTTATTACAATTTAATATTGATATGCATTTCTAGGTGACTATTCAAAAGTATATAAAATGCGGATGATCTCTTCGTATGTTGTTATTCCTTCCCTAAATGCCTTGATACATTCTTCTCTTAAAGATATAAAACCATTGTTAATTGCATAATTATCTATTATATCACTACTTGCTCCTTCTACAATTAGGCGTCGGATGTCTTTATCCACTGACAAAACTTCGTGGATAGCGGTTCTACCTTTATAACCAGTATAGTTGCATTTCATACAGCCTACCTTTTGAAACCATTGTCCTTTTTGTTTAGGCGAAACTCCAATTCTTTCTAATTCATCATCATTTGGTTTATAAGCCTTACGACCATGTGGACTTAATTTTCGTACTAGACGTTGTGAAATAATTCCGGCCAAAGCGTCTGCCAATAAATAATTTTTTATACCCATATCCAAAAGTCGGCTAATAGTCCCGATGGCATTATATGTATGAACAGTGCTAAGTACTAGATGGCCGGTTATTGCAGCTCTAATAACCATCTCAGCAGTTTCATGATCCCTTATCTCGCCAAGCATTATTACATCTGGATCTTGCCTTAAAACGGAACGCAATGAATTGGAAAAAGTAATACCAGCCTTTGGATTAATTTGTATTTGGTTAATTCCATCAATTCTACATTCTACTGGATCTTCTATTGTTATAATGTTATCCTTTTCATCGTTAATTTCATTGAGCATGGTATAAAGGGTAGTAGATTTCCCACTTCCCGTAGGTCCAGTAACTAAAATAACCCCATGAGTCAGTTTTAGAAACTTATTAAATTTTTCCATATTCTCCTTTGAAAATCCCAATGCCTCTTTTGGGAATAAAAAATAGTTACGATCTAGTAGACGTAAAACACATTTTTCACCATATATAGTATTTATGGTTGAAACTCTTATGTCTATATTACGCCCCATTATCTCCATTTCGAATCTGCCATCTTGAGGTAATCTTTTCTCTCCAATGTCCATATTGCCTAGTATTTTTAATCTGGTAATGATATGACTATGAGTCTCTAATGGTAGAAGAGTCATATTATGCAGTATGCCATCTATTCTAAAGCGAACCCGTACACCATTTTTCATAGGCTCTATATGGATATCACTTGCTCTCTCCTCAACAGCTTGTTTTATTAAAGAGTCTACTAATCTGACTATAGGGGCTGAAGTAATGGTTTCAGCTGAATAATCAAGTGGGTTGCTTTGAGGCTGAGCAATCATATATTGATTCGAAAATTCCTGTAGTGCTTTTACAATGGGCTCATTTCTATATAGCTGATTAATATGATGATTAATTGTTTCGTCGGAAACTTGGGAAGGTATTATCTCATGACCTGTAATTCTCTTAATATGATCTATAGCTATAAAATTATAGGGATCCTCCATAGCTATAAAGAGCTTATTATCCTCTAATTTATAAGGAAACAGTCTATACTGTCTTGCTAGTGCTGAAGGTATTAGAGCTGCAAGATCCTCCGACACGAAAAAATGATTAGCCTTTGTATTAATATGGTCCACCCCCCATAATACAAAAAACATTTTAATTTTTATCGTAATTGGATAGTTTTTTTATTTTAATTTATTTCGTAAGTCATTATAGACCAATTTTATTAAAGAATTGTCAATTTTTTTACCTGTCCAGATTTCAATTGCTTTTACAGCCTGGCCAACTAACATGCCAAGCCCATTTATTGTAAAGCAGCCAGAAGCACTAGCACGTTTTAGGAGAGATGTTGTATATGGATTATATATTATATCACATACTACAGTCTTAGGACAGAAAACATAGTCTTCTAATGGACTTTTATCAACTTCTGGCCACATTCCCAAAGGTGTAGTATTAATGATAATATCAACATTTTGGGGAGCATTACTAACAGCATATGAAATGTTGCGACCTGCAAATTCATTGATATCAAATGCTATTTTTTTAGCTCTATCCAAGCTACGATTTAAAATGACAATCTCTTTAGGGTTCTGTTCAACTAGAGCGATACCAATGGCTCTAGCTGATCCACCAGCTCCTAAAATAAGAATTCTGCGCTGGCTACATATAACATTATTTATATTTAAGGAATGCAAGAAACCCACTCCATCAGTATTATAGCCGATAAGTTTACCACCTTCTATTTTGACTGTATTGACGGCACCAATTGTCGCTGCAGCAGGATCAATTGAATCCAAATATGAAATTATTGTCTCTTTATAAGGTATTGTTATATTAAAGCCAATAAATCCTAAGGCTCCTAATCCTTTTACGGCTTTAGCAAAGTTTTCTCTTGTTATATCAAATGCTAAATAAACTATATCCAAATCCATAGATTGATAAATTTTATTATGGAGTTCTGGCGAAAGACTATGGGCAATAGGATGTCCCAAAACAGCTGCACAAGCGGTACTAGCAGTTATATTCATATAGATTACCTCCTATTTGCTAATAATTTTTCTAAAAAACGGTTTATTTTCGTACCCCAAAACTCTTTAGTTGATATGGGATTAACTAAGATTGTATAAAGTCCAATAAGATTTCCTCCCCAGATATCAGTAAATACTTGATCCCCTATCATTATGGTATTTTCTTCATTTCCATCAATATGTTTTAAAGCCCTCTTAAAAGCAAAAGTGAAAGGTTTACCACCTTTAGGTATGGCAGAAATTTGTAGCATATCTGCCAATTCACTAATTCTCGAAGCTTTGCTATTCGAAAATAGGAAAACCGAAAATCCTATGTCCTGTGATCGTATCAACCATTTTTTTAAGTTGGAACTTATTTGGTTGGAATTCCACGGAAGAATCGTATTGTCTACATCAATTAATATATTTCTGTAACCTTTCCTATAAAGTGCTATGAGATCTATATCGTAGATGCTATTATGGCTTTCATTTGGTGCTAGTATTTTAAACATATTTTCCCCTCACATTTTCCTTAGTATACCATTATTATAAATATACTAACTTAATGTAAAAAAGCTGTCAACCAGTTTGACAGCTGTCTATATTGAACTCTTTACTTAGTTTCATTATAGCTTTTTTTTCAATTCTAGAGACATAAGATCGAGATATGCCTAATATTTGTGCAATTTCCCGTTGTGTTTTATTTTTCCCATTGATTAAACCATAACGCATTTCTAAAACCATTCTCTCACGTTTTTTTAATACTGACTGCATTTTGTTGTAAAGCTTTCGTATTTGAAGCTTTAACTCTACTTCATCTAATACACTATCCGTATCTGTCCCCAAAACATCAAGAAGGGAAATCTCATTTCCTTCCTTATCAGTGCCAATAGGATCTTGTAATGAGATTTCACTTTTAGATTTTTTATCTGAACGAAGTGTCATTAATATTTCATTTTCTATACATCGGGCTGCATAAGTTGCCAACCTAGTGTTTTTTTCTGGATTAAAGGTAGAAATGGCCTTAATTAGACCAATGGTGCCAATAGAAATTAGATCATCAACCTCTTTTCCTGTATTTGCATATTTTTTAACTATATGAGCAACTAACCTTAAGTTATGTTCAATTAATATATTCTTTGATTCTTCCGATCCCTGTGCACAGCGTTTTATATGATAGGCTTCTTCTTCTGGACTGAGAGGCTGAGGAAATGAATGGCTTCCTGTTATATGAGAGACAAGAAAATATATGCATTTTAGAATAGAAATTATCCCGCCAGTAATTGAGAGCATCAAATGGCACCTCCAAAATACTTTTAGTTCTATATACTATGAATAAAGCATAAAAAAAGTGCATATCCCTTTCATTAAAGGACATGCACTATGGAAGTACTAGATTTTTGATATGTGAACTAATTTCATCAGCTATTTCTTTAAAGATCTTTGCTGCCTTGTCACCACCTTCAGATTCTTGGCGAACTAAAATAACTACAACATATTCAGGATTTGATTGTGGGAAAAATCCTGCAAACCAACCATAATATTTTGCTTCAGGATCTCCAGATATTTGGGGTGTTCCTGTTTTGCCTGCGCTTCCACCTGCTTTTTGACTATATGCCTTTTTTCCAGTCCCATATTTAGTGACTTCCAACATCCATGATTTTAATTCTTGAGCGGTATTGTAATCAATTACCCGTTGTCCTCCTTCTAGCCTTTCATTTAGAGTTTTTACAGTTTTTCCCGCTTGATCAATAATTGCCTTGATCAAAGACAAATCTTTTTTGATCCCATTATTTGCAATGATAGTCATCATTTGGGCTATTTGCAGAGGCGTTGTTTCTACCTTATCCTGACCCAGGGCAAGATTTCCTATTCCTGCACCAGCATATTGATCTTCTGTAGGCAGGTTGCCTGGTTCATTATCCAAACCTATCTCTATGGAATGACCAAATCCCATTTCATATGCCATATCTATTATAGCTTTACCTCCAATATTTTGTGCCATGGCAATAAATGCATCATTACAGGAATAGGCAAAAGCTTCTCGCATACTAATATCTCCTAAACCACCAATGGTAGGATGACATCTATATCTAACACCGTTAATGGATATTTCTCCATTGCAGTGGTATGCCATATCCCCATTATACAGACCTTGCTCTATTCCTACGGCAGCTACAACTATTTTAAAGAGTGAACCAGGGGAAAAAGCCTTCATAGGTACAGCCCAAAGACTATCTCTATTATTAACCGCTTGTTGAATATTATTTTGATCAAAATTTGGTCTGCTAGCCAAAGCTAAAATTTCTCCAGTTTGTACGTCTACAATTACTCCTCCTGCCCTCTCTGCATGCCTGTCTAAGACATCCTCCAGTATTTTTTGAATATAGTAGTCTATGGTAAGTTGAATATTATAGTAGGGCTGGGTTGTTTTTTGCAATTTGTAAGCTGTACCTGGCAATATCCTATTCTTAGCATCAGTTATGGTATAGACCATAAGAGCATCATCTGAATGAAGGAATTTGTCATACTCTTTCTCAATTCCTGCCTGAGGAGAATAATCGGATTTATTCAAATATCCAATTAGATGGCGAGCAATGGAAGTATCATCATATCGCTTGGTTTTTCGTGTTATCATTAAACCAGGATACTGACCCTGCTCAATTTGTCTTTCCACTTCTGGGTTTGGATTAATAATCTCATATTCCATATAAGGCTTGTTTTGCCTAAAAATATTCGATATATTTTCATTCTCTACCCCAATCATCTCACTAATAGTATCAAATAATGGATTATTATAATTAAAATAACTTGGAAAGATTAACAAAAAAGAACTTTGACTTCTTCTTGTTAAGGGAATTTTATTACGATCCAATATATCTCCTCTAACTCTACTGATAGTTATAGGCAAAGCTCTCTGCTCTAATGCTTTTTGAGAGTAGGTCTTGCCAAGTATTATTTGTATATAAGCTAATTTAGCGGTTAAAGCAAATAACAATATTGTTATAAATATTCCTAAAAAAATAACCCTTTTACGGGTTGAAAATCTCTTGTTCATTATGATCTCCTTTTAGGGATAATGATGTATATACATTATTATCCCTAAAAAAGAGCTATTTATTCCTTAACTTTCCTTCTCAATATGGAATATTGTTTAATTTCTCTATCTATGGGCAAGTATACCCTTTGTTGAGGATGAGGCGCTTTTAAGATGGGTTCTTTATTTTCATCAAGTAGAGTGTTAACCTCATATTTAATAGAGTCCTCACCAGGAATCATGATTTCAAGATTGTCGCCTACTGCAAAAGAATTACGCTGTTCTACTTTCATAAGTCTATTATCTTTATCATATCCCTTGACCATTCCAACAAAATCATATTCTCTAATATAGTGACTGTCTGAATACTGATGGTCTTGGGCAGTAGGTTTTCTAAAATAAAAACCTGTGGTAAAAGGTCTATGGCTAGCCTTTTTAATTTCGTCTAAGGAGCTAGGATCCATGGTATAGCCCTCTGGGTTTGCAAAATAAGCATCTATCTCTTTTCGATATGCTTGAACTACAGTTGCCACATAATAGCTAGATTTCATTCTGCCCTCAATCTTAAACCCATCAATACCTGCATTTACTAGCTCAGGTATATGTTCTATCATGGAAAGATCCTTGGAGTTCATGATATAAGTTCCTCGATCATCTTCAAAGATAGGATAATATTCTCCTGGCCTTTTATCTTCTACTATATGATATTTCCAACGGCATGGATGAGCACATTCACCCCTGTTGGCATCTCTACCTGTAAATACATTACTTAGAAGACATCTTCCAGAATAAGAGATGCACATGGCTCCATGAACAAATGCTTCTAACTCTAGTGTATCTGGAGTATTTTTTCTAATTTCTGATATTTCTTTTAGGGAGAGTTCTCTGGCAAGAATAATACGCTTAACTACCTGTTCGTGCCAGAAATTGGCGCTATACCAGTTTGTGTTATTGGCCTGAGTACTTAGATGTATTGGAACATTAGGCATTATCTTCCGTGCTAAGGAAAGGACGCCCGGATCCGAAAGTATAACTGCATCAACCTCAATTTCTGACAAAAATTCCATATATTCTTCCATGCCTCTAAAGTCATCATTATGAGCAAAAATATTCATGGTTACATAAACTTTTTTACCTATTGCGTGGGCATACTTAACAGCTGTGCGCATTTCATCATTATCAAAATTGCCGGCAAAGGCCCGAAGGCCAAACTGTTTTCCTCCCATATATACTGCATCAGCACCGTAAGCAAAGGCTACTTTTAATTTTTCAAGATTACCAGCCGGTGCTAATAGTTCTGGTTTTTTTATCATGTAATACCTCCTTTATCCATTAAAAAGTGAAGGGTTCACTTTTTGTGTGAACCCTACTTTATTCACTCCACCTTTCTTCGTACTTTGCCTTATCCTTCAAATGCTGATTATAATCAGTGTTGAACACATGCTCACCAGTCTTTGGATCTTTTAAAACAAAGTATAGATAGGGTTTCTTTGAATTCATAAATTCTTCATATGGATTAACTGCTGACACTAAAGCTAGTCGACCAGGTGAAGCTATTGGACCTATAGGCAAGCCTTTATTTATATACGTATTATAAGGTGAGTCAATATTCATTTCTTCTTCAGTGAGCACCCAACGATCCTCATTAATAAGGAATTGTACAGTAGCGCAAGAGCCTAGAAACATATCCTTTTTGAGCCTGTTATGGAACACAGCGGAAATCTTAGCAAATTCATCAGTGATTCTAGCTTCTCTTTGTATAATGGAAGCTAGTGTTACTACTTCATCCATAGTCATTTCCAGCTCCTGGGCTCTATCTGCAACTGATTCGTAGTATACCTTTTCAAATTGAACTAACATTTTTCTCATTATATCTTCAGGACTTGCGTCTTGATATACTAAATAAGTATCCGGAAAAAGATATCCCTCTAAAGGGGAAATACCTACTTCTCCCTTTTGTCTTTCTTCAGGAATATCCTGTAGAAAAACAAAGTCTGTAAAGTTCTCTACTTTTGCTGCATCAATAAAATCCTGTTCAGTAAACTGGAAATCTTTCTCCTTAACAAGATATTTAGCGATTTTTCGTATATCCCAACCTTCTATAATGGTTATACTTACTGTATCTGCAGCAGCATTTCCTGCAAGGAGTTCATCCATTATTTCGCCAAGTTCCATGTTTCTTGATAATTTATACTTCCCAGCTTTAAGCTGCGATGTCTTATTGGAAAGATCTACATATAGCTTGAATGCTGTTTTGCTACGAATCAGGTTATTATCATAGAGAATCTGTGAAATAGCTCCTAAGGAAGACCCCCTTGGAATTTCAACTTCAACTAGTTCAGTATTATTAGCATCTACAGGCATAATAAATTTACTATATACAAAATTTACTGCCATATATACAGTAGAAACAACTATTCCTAAGCTTATGATATATATGAGCAACTTCCTCACAAACCTATATAATAAACTGGTTTCTTTTTGTGACATATTTATCCTCCACCTGTCAACTTGCTTTTGTAATACTTTATTCTTCCATTATATATGGATGTATTGGATTTGACAAGTTGAGATTTATTATGTCTCCATAATAATGGGCAATATCATAGGATTACGTTTTGTTCTTTCATATAAGAAAACTTTCAGACTCTCTTTTATTTTATATTTTATGGTAGCCCAATCGGAAATCTGATTTTCCTCACATTGATCTAATACTTTGCGAACTACTTCTTTTGCATCTTCCATCAATTGCTCTGATTCCCTAACATAAACAAAACCTCTAGAAATAATATCTGGACCAGAAATGGTTAACCCTGAGCCTTTAGAAATTGTTACAACTACAACCATTAAACCGTCTTGAGAAAGGTGCCTTCTATCCCTTAAAACGATATTACCTACATCTCCAATGCCTAGTCCATCTACTAATACCCCGCCTGCTGGCACTGAACCAGTAACCTTACAAGAGTCTGGTGTAAATTCTACAACATCGCCTATATTAAGCAGAAAGATATTTTGCCGAGGCATTCCAAGAGATTCCGCTAAATTGGCGTGCTGTTTTAAATGACGATACTCACCATGAACAGGTATGAAAAATTTTGGTTTAACCAATGTATGAATTAATTTTAATTCTTCTTGGCATGCATGGCCGGATACGTGTATGTCAGCCAATGATTCATAAATAACATCAGCACCTCTTAAGAATAACTGATTAATAACTTTGGATATTAATTTTTCATTACCTGGTATTGGATTTGCGGAAATTATCACCATATCTCCCGGGGTAATTTCAACCTGTCTGTGATCTGATGAAGCCATACGTGACAAGGCTGCCATGGGCTCACCTTGACTTCCTGTAGTAATTACAACTATTTTATCATCAGGATAGTTTTGGATTTGATCGATATCAATTAATGTACTAGGGGGAACTTTTAAATACCCCAGTTCCATAGCTACTGATATTACATTGACCATGCTTCGACCTGAAACACAGACTTTTCTATTATACTTTATCGCTGCGTTTATAATTTGCTGTATGCGATGAATGTTAGAGGCAAAAGTGGCAACAATTATTCTACCCTTAGCCATACCAAATATATTTTCCAATGTAGCGCCAACTACCTTTTCAGACATGGTATAACCTGGGCGCTCAACATTGGTACTATCAGCGAGTAATGCAAGAACACCCTTTTCGCCCAACTTAGCAAATTTTGCCAAATCAATTACTTGGCCATCTATTGGCGTGAAATCTATTTTAAAATCCCCTGTATGAATTATAATTCCTACAGGAGTATGAATAGCCAATGCAAGAGCATCAGCTATGCTGTGACTAGTCCTTATCATTTCTACTTTAAATACGCCAAACTTAATCTTATCTCCCGCTTTTACACGCTGAAGTTTTGCTTTTTTATCCAGAGAATGTTCTTTAAGTTTATTTTCAATTAAGCCAAGGGTTAAACGAGTACCATATACAGGAACATTCAACTGCTTTAAAACATAGGGCAGCGCACCGATATGATCCTCATGGCCATGGGTTATTATAATACCCCTTACCTTCTCTTTATTTTTTAGCAGGTAGGTTATATCTGGGATTACCAGATCTATGCCTACCATTTCCTCCTCTGGAAAACTTACACCGCAATCAATTACAATAATATCATTACCATACTCTAGGAGTGTCATATTTTTACCGATCTCATTGACACCACCTAATGG
>JAAYKZ010000450.1 GCA_012522165.1 Clostridiales bacterium | reverse complement strand
CATTATTACTTGAATTAGCCATGGTTACCTCCAAAATTTTATTTGTAACAAAGTCACACTAGTTTTATTGAATTAGTGGACATAAATAAATTAATTCTTCCAATTAATAATATTTATATAACTAGATTGACTAAGTCTAAAACTGGTTTTTAAATTGTGTTTTTTGTCTTAATTAATTTAGCTTTGTTGTTTTATTTAATTTTTTGTATATTAAAACTAGTTAATTATATTATATTTGTATAAATGGCAATTTAAATTGTTATATTTTCATTTATTATTGTTATTTCTTTAAAATTATGTTATTCTATTAGCAAAATAAAGGTTTCTTGTTTAAAAGTATGGGAGGATACCATGAAAGATATTCATAAAAAACATGTAGAGTTGGCTGTGGCATACAAGACCCATAAAATTTTTAGACAAAAATACGACAAATTAAGAAAAGAGTTAGCAAAAATTAACAGTAAAACCTATGGTGACATTGAAATGAAATATAACGATGTCCATTTAAACTATGATGTAAATATGACTAGTGATATTATTCCCCAGCACAGCCACGCTTTTACTGAGATTTTGTACTGTGAAGGTGGATCTGTTGGCTATTTATTAGGCGGCAGAAAATTCCGATTTTCCAAAGGGGATCTTATTTTTATCCGCCCTGGTACTCCTCATCAACCACTGTTTTCAGAACATGCCCAATACCCCTATGAACGATATGCCCTTTGGATAAGTGATAGTTTTATGCAAAAAATGAGTGAAAATATAGAGAGTATTAGGCTTTTGGATAAATACCTTGATCAGAATCAACAGTTTTTATTCCATCTCAATGAAGAAGAGTCTTATAAGACAGAAACCATCCTAGAAAGCATTATCAAGGAATACAAAGAGGAAAGGATAGGATGGGAAACCATGATCCTTTCTAAGGTCTTAGAACTAATGATAGATTTCTGTAGAATTATCATGTATCATGAAACCAATAAAAAAGAAACTGCCAATGAGGACTTAATTGACCAAATTATCTCATATATAAATAAAAATCTGTCAGAGAAAATTACCATGGATGCTCTAAGTGAGAAATTTTACGTTAGCACTTCTACAATATACAACCACTTTACAGAGAAGCTCCATGTATCACCATATAAATTTATTCTACAAAGAAGACTAATAAAAGCTAAAAACCTTATATTACAAGGAGAACAGTTGAATTCCATATGGCAGCAATGTGGTTTTTCAGATTATTCTACTTTTTATAGGGCATTTAGAAAAGAATATTCTATATCCCCAAAGAAATACAGGGAATTGCTGTCTCAGGAAAATATTTAAATTTATCTATACTGCTAATTTAGTTTTTAAACTGTACATAATGGCTATTGATACGTGGATCAATAGCCATTATGTTTATGCATGATAACTATTGACTAGTACAACAAATCAATTAAGAAGACTTTAGGAAATTACGCAATATCATATTTAGTATGCCTCCATGTTGATAGTACTCTAGTTCCACATAACTGTCTAATCTGGCAATTACCTGAAACTCTGATATGTTTCCGTCCTTCCTTACTATCTCAACCCTTAACTTTTTATTTGGTGCCAGTTCCTCAATTCCTGAAATGTTAAGCCTTTCATATCCAGTAATACCAAGTACGTCAGCATTCTCTCCCTCTATAAATTCTAGAGGCAGCACACCCATCCCTATAAGGTTGCTCCTATGAATCCTCTCAAAGCTCTCTGCTATAACTGCTTTTACTCCTAGAAGAGCTGTTCCTTTAGCAGCCCAATCCCTAGAGCTGCCTGTTCCATATTCCTTACCTGCAATTACTACTAATGGGATATTATCCTCTTTGTATTTCATACAGGCCTTGTATATGGACATAATTTCTCCACTGGGTATATGTCTGGTAAAACCTCCTTCAACATCTGGAATCATTTTATTGCGGATCCGAATATTAGCAAAGGTTCCTCTCATCATAACCTCATGGGACCCTCGGCGAGAGCCATAGGAGTTAAAGTATGGAGGTTTTACATTTTGTGAGGTAAGGTGAATTCCCGCATCAGAAGTCTCTGGAATACTCCCTGCAGGAGATATATGGTCGGTGGTTACTGAATCCCCAAATATGGCTAGAATATTTGCACCTACAATGTCATTTGGTTTTTCTGGCTGTAATTTCATATTATCAAAGAAAGGCGGCATCTTTATATAAGTAGAGGATTCCTTCCACTCATATAGTTTTTCATTAGTAGCAGGCAAGCTATTCCAAAGCTTATTATCTTCTAATATATTTTTATACTTATTAATATACATCTCTGGTTTAATAAAGCTGCGAATAGTATCCTCAATTTCCTGTGCACTCGGCCAAATATCCTTTAAGTAAACAGGCCTGTTATCACGCGTATAGCCAATAGGTTCTGAATTAAAATCAATTTTAACAGTACCAGCTAATCCAAATGCAACCACAAGCATGGGAGAGGCTAGAAAATTCATCTTTGTCAGCGGATGTATCCGCCCTTCAAAGTTGCGATTGCCGCTAAGTACAGATGCTACAGTAAGACCATATTTTTCAATAGCTTCTGTTATTTCATCCTCCAAAGGCCCGCTATTGCCGATGCAAGTAGTACAACCGTAGCCTACTATATGATAGCCTAGTTCCTCAAGGTAGGGAAGTAAGCCTGATTTCTTAAGGTATTCTGTCACTACCAAAGACCCGGGAGCCAAACTGCTTTTTACATACCTAGGCTTTTTTAAACCCAATTCCACCGCTTTTTTAGCCAATAACCCTGCACCAATGATAACCGAAGGATTGGAGGTATTAGTACAGCTAGTTATGGCTGATATAACTACAGCACCTGTTTTAAGCTTCTCTGTAGTACCATCTTTATACTTTATTTCAACTGATTTATTTACTTGTTCTTCATCCAGCTCATATCCGCCCTCTTGAATTGAACTGGTTTCTAGATGGGCTACTGTTTCTTTAAGATTTCTTAGTAAAATAAGGTCTTGTGGCCTTCTTGGCCCAGCTACACTAGGCTCAATAGTAGATAGATCCAAATGTAGTTCATCTGTAAAAATAGGCTTAGGTGAGCTTTCACTTCGAAACATTCCCTGAGCTTTATAATACTCTTCTACAAGAGCTAACTGTTCTTCACTACGACCAGTGGCTCTTAGATATTCCAATGTCTTATCATCAACTGGGAAATATGCCGCAGTAGCACCGTATTCGGGACACATATTCGAAATAGTCGCCCTGTCCTCTACACTAATATTGCTTACACCTTCACCATAAAACTCAATAAACTTTCCAACTACACCTTTTTTCCGCAAGATATTGGTTATGGTGAGAACCAGATCTGTTGCAGTAGTACCAACAGGCAAATTCCCTGTAAGTTCAAATCCTATTACATCTGGCAGCAAGAAATAAAGGGGTTGTCCCAGCATACAAGCCTCGGCCTCAATACCTCCTACTCCCCAGCCTAAAACACCAATTCCATTAATCATGGTAGTATGAGAATCTGTACCAACAAGAGTATCTGGAAAGATTACATTCTCTCCTTCAACCTCTTTAGTGGATGCAACTGTGGCTATATATTCAAGATTTACCTGATGTACAATACCAATGGAGGGTGGAAAAACACGAAAGTTAGAAAAAGCATTTTGTGCCCATTTCAGTAGCTCATAGCGTTCAATATTCCTCTCAAATTCTCTGTCAACATTATACATTAAGGACTCCTTTGAACCAAAAGAGTCTACAATTACAGAATGGTCTATAACCAGATCCACAGGTACTAAGGGATTGATTTTCCCTGCATCACCGCCCAATTCATCCATCTTTTGCCTCATTGCTGCCATGTCCACCACTACAGGGACACCGGTAAAATCTTGGAGTATGATCCTTGAAGGAATAAATGGTATCTCCTGGTCTGTGCCCTTCCCAGTCCAACCAGCTATCCTTTCTATATGTTCCTTTGTTACAAGCTTTTCATCGTAGTGTCTTAAAGCGCATTCCAGAAGAATTTTTAGGGTATAAGGTAATCTTGATATATCCCAACCCGCCTGTTCTAAAGATGAGATGTCGTAATAAGTATATTCTTTATCAGCAATTGATAAGGTCTTTTTGTTTTTCATAAGTTTTCTTACCATTTTAAACCCCACCTGAATTCTTTTTTTACGTTATAAGTATTATAACCCTAATTTTAAAATGCAATAT
>JAAYKZ010000047.1 GCA_012522165.1 Clostridiales bacterium | reverse complement strand
GGATATGGTTAAACCATTTATCCCTTCCTGTCCTGGTGCTAACAATGGGGTTCCATTTAATATAGCTTTTACCCAGTTGGCGGTAATGCCTTGGTGAGCTGTTTCTTGCCCTATAATTGGAATTTCACACTTCCAGCATTCTGGCTCTCCAAATCCACCGGTATATTCCCTATTAAATTGTCTCTCCGATACCCTTAGACGCCAGAAAGTCAGCTTGCCATCCTCTGCCACTAGTTTCCCACGATCTCCCGTTATCTCAAAACGGTTGGTCCCTGGGGCTTCACCTGTGGATGTAATGAATACTCCTGTAGCACCATTGGCATATTCTACATAAGCTGTGACATCATCTTCTACTTCGATATCATGGTATTTCCCATAGCTTAAGAAGGCACGAACTCTACTAGGCATTCCACATATCCACTGCCATAGATCTAAATTGTGAGGGCATTGATTTAGTAAAACGCCACCGCCTTCTCCTGCCCAGGTTGCTCGCCATCCACCTGAATCATAATAGCTTTGGGATCTATACCAGTCGGTTATGATCCAATTGGTGCGCTTGATTTCACCTAACTCTCCCGATTGTACCAAATCCCTCATCTTCTGATATAAGGGATTTGTTCGCTGATTATACATCATAGAGAATACTTTATTACTCTTTTTAGCCGCTTGGTTCATTTCCCTAACCTGTTTTGTGTATACTCCTGCTGGTTTTTCACATAGAACATGAAGTCCTTTTTCAAAGGCTGCTATTGCTAAGGATGGATGATCGTAGTGAGGTGTAGCAATTATAACTCCATCTACTGCTCCAGAAGAGAACATAGCTTCAGCATTCTCAAATAATTTAACCTTGTCACCAAATCTATTTCTTGCCCATTCTAATCTTTTAGGATTTATATCACATACCGCTGCTAGTTCCCCATTCTCTATTTGGTCTTCAAAAAGGTAAATTGCATGTGCACTACCCATATTACCTATACCTACTATACCCACTCTCACTTTGCTCATATCTATCTTCCTCCCTTTATTTTTATCCTCATTAAGAATTAAGCCCAAATTCTTTAAGATTCTTTAAACTAATCTCCAAACTCTCAAAGGGATCCCGCTGACAAATATCCTGTTCTACTGCTACCCATTCCACATTGGTTTTTATACAAGCATCAATTATATCTGGCCAATTAAGATTACCTTCACCAACTTCTGCCATGATGGGTTTTATTTCTCCTTTATCATCTATATTCATGACCATATCCTTAAAATGTACTACCTGCATCCTTCCTGCTAGCTTATCAATCCAGTCTACTGGATTGCATCCTCCCGTCTGTACCCAAAAGGTGTCAATTTCAAAGCCGAAATCTTCTGGATCCGATTCGTTTAAGAGTATATCCATGCCAAGCACTCCATCAAATTTTACAAATTCAAAGTGGTGATTGTGATAAATAAACTTTAATCCCTCATCGGCTAGCCTTTTCCCAATTTCAGAAGCTTCTTTGGCAAATGCCACGTATCCTTCCTTGCTAGTACGGTACTTCTCAGGCATGATGCTTACCCCGACATACTTACAATTCCATAATTTATGTTGATGTACTACGTCGTCCAAGTCCTCTTGCATTTTTTCAAAACTGATATGAGTGGCACAAATAGTTAAACCATGCTTGTCCATTATATCCTTTACCTGCTGATGATCCATAGGACCTATGCCTGATACCTGAACAGCCTTATAGCCAATACTCTTTATTCTTTCCATACTTTTGTCCAGGTCTGCGGGAGTTTTTGTAAAATCACGAATAGTATAAAGCTGGGCTGCTACTAAGGGTTTTCTCATCATATGACACCTCTTTACTAATTGATTTTTATTTTATTGCCTGTAGATGAAGATTTGTAAATCCCCTCTATTAATTGCAAGGAAATCATAGCTTCTTCCACAGGAATAATATC